>CAJTUY010000004.1:0-29875 GCA_910579415.1 uncultured Clostridia bacterium
AAACGTATTCTCTACGTCTTACATACTCGATTGCTTGTTAGCTCTTAACTAACTCTGACTTTTCTTCGTTTTTTTATCCGAATCTCTGTCATAAAAAACTCATATCTTTTATTGACTGGGAGTGTTTTCAAAAACACTCGCACTTACATCTGTCTATCTTTCAATGTACATGCTGTTTTGTGATGCCTGCATTATTTGGTACAAGCTTCATCAGCGACAGCTTATTTATATTACCACATATCTTTTCCTTTGTCAACACCTTTTTTACATCTTTTTTTATTTTTTTTCGCTCTTTCCGTTTGTTCCTATATTTTGTATATATATTATCTCTTTAATACTGCATATTGTATGTAAAAAAAGCGCTGACTTTATCAACAATCGTCAGCGCACATTCTTAATTAAGTCCCGTAAACATTGAAACGATACCGATGCAAATAGGTACGACCATTGCAACTGCCGTTACAAGACATATAATTCTTATTGTTTTTTTGCTCATCAAAACTATCACCCCTTATATATCAAGTAAATTGCTTATAATAGTTGCCGCCTGAGCGCGTGTCGCTGTTTCCTGCGGCGCAAACGTGCCGTCATCCATACCCGCAATAAGACCGTTTGAATATGCCAGCCGAACACCGTCCAAAGCCCAAAGCGAAATCATTCTTACATCTGTAAAAGTCAAATCTTCAGCCTTTTTCATCACACGCTGCTCATACTCCTTGCGGTACTGGTACATCTCCTGCGCTATATAAGCCATTTCTTCACGTTTTATCGGAGTTTCTGCATTAAATTCGCCTGTGTACCTGACTCCGTTTTCAGTAACTTCCGCATTGAAGCCCTTTATCATATCATCAGGGATAAGTCCCTTGTCAAGAGCGCTTTGTACGCACGGCGCATACCATTCGGTACCTTTCACGTCAAGACATTCACCTATTCTCAGCGGCACTTCGTCTATACCGACCGCGCCCATTGCCATTTTGAAAAACTCGGCACGTGTGACCGTACCGTCGGGGTTAAAGCTCGTATCACTTATTCCGTGTACAACATCCGCTTCCGCAAGACGGTTAATTATATCTTCCGCCCAGTGTCCGCGTGTATCGGCAAAATCAGCCGCCTGCGCTGCGATTGTAAGAAGCCCCAGTGTGAGAATTGACGATATAATTATCTTTTTTATTTTCATTATGTATACTCTCCTATTGTTATTTTTGTAAATCTACAAGCTTGTTTATAACCACCGCCGCCTGCGCGCGTGTAAGAGTAGCCTTCGGGGCAAATGTACCGTCACCCATACCGCTCAAAATACCTGCTTTTACACACGTATTTACACTTGTCTGATAATCAGGCGCAATGTACTCACAATCTGTAAAATCAGGTGACATAGTAACCGCACCGACAGGCGACAACGCTATATTTGTTACTAATGCCGCCATTTCCTCACGGGTTATCGGCGTATCTCCAAAAAACATAGGAGTACCGGGATGATACGATTGTGCAGTGTCTGGAATATCTTTTTTATGCGTATATACATATATATCTTTTGTTACAGCTTCCTTATCCTCTGTTGCTTCAGCAATAGTTTTAGTTTCTATGTGCTTATCAAGATAATATCCTGTTCCAAGCAAAGCTCTGTTTACCATTTTATCAGGAATAAGTCCCTTATCCAATGCACTCTGCAAGTAATAGCAATACCAATCGCTGTTCGTCGCGTCAAGGCACTCGCCCTCACGGTAAGCGTGACCGGCAATTCCGCACGCATCCATAGCCATTTTCAAAAACTCTGCACGCGTTACATCTCCATCGGGGTTAAACTTGCCGTCACCGACGCCGTCAACCATTTTTTTATCGGCAAGAGCTTTAATATATGCTTCGCCCCAATGACCTGCAATATCCGTAAAGGCAGTTTCCCCCTTTAAATATTTAGTTAATTCAGGTACGCTTGTTTTAACAGCCTCCGCGACCATACCTGCCACACGCTTTGCACCCTTAGGCTTCATATGCGTAGTATCGTTTGTGCCGGCAGGATATGCTTTGCTCTCCAAAGGCTCACACACAAAGTAGCCCGACAGCACTTCGTCCTTATCCATACTGTTCCATGCGTCGGTCATAATTCTGTTTATATCGATAAAAGCACAGCCTGTTTCCTCCGCAATTTCACGCGTAGGGTCTGCATAGTCGGCACGGGACTCCATAAAGTTACCCTTTTCCTCATCCCACCAGCCTGCGGCAGAAGCAGTCATAAGCACAGGCATGCCGCCGCGATTTTCGACCTCGCCCATATATTTCTCTATGATAAGCTTTTTATAGTCTTCAACACTTATGTAACGCTCAGGCTTATTCTCCGCTCCATCGTTGATACCGAACTGAATAAATACAAAATCACCCGGATGCATTTCGGTCAGTATTCTGTCAAATCTTCCGTCATTATTATAGCTCTTTGAGCTTCTTCCTGCCATTGAACGATTTTCAATAACAACATCGTCCGTAAAATAATCGCCGAACATCTGTCCCCATCCCGTCTGAGGGTAAGCCTTTGCGTAGTCATAGGTCTGCGCGGTTGAATCACCTGCAATATATATAGTAGGTTTCTCAGCTTCCTGACGCGCAGGAAGCTGTTCTACCCTGATTTCCGTTACGTTCGGAGCTTCACCCAAAACCTGAACGGTTATTTTACCATCCTTAGGAACAACCGGCTGTTTATCCTCCTGCGTTTTGCCTGCTTCCAAAGTAAACGCGCGAACGCGCTCGCCGCCGTTTATATAAATATTGGCTTTGGTTTCTGTTTTGCCGCCTGTTATTACGGTTACAGTATAATCACCGTCCGGGACTTCAACTTCCTTTATCACTCCGTCTGTTTTATCTGCTTTAACCGTTGTCATGTCAAACGTTTCCGAATACAATCCCTCAGCATGTACAGCAGGCATAACTGCCGCCGCCGTCAAAATTGATATAGTTAATATTACAGACAAAATCCTCTTCATAAATCATCACTCCTTATCTTTTGATTATACTATATTTTTTGTTAAAGTGCAACATTAAAAATCAGTGATGATTTTCATCAAAATTGAAAGAAAATCATTCAGATTGCCGCTTTGCAGACAACGGTGCCGTACGCGGGTACTGCCCTTGTCAAAAAGTGGTGATATGAACGATTTTGTTTGATTTTTATTCAACTGTGCCGCCGCCGAGTACAATATCGCCGTCATAAAACACCACTGCTTGTCCTGCCGTTACAGCACGCTGGGGGTTGTCAAAAACCACGCATACGCGTCCGTCGGAGAGGGGGTGAAGCAGCGCGGCGGCAGGCGGCGCCTGATAACGCACCTTCGCCTGTATTCTGAGCGTCTTCTGCAGCATTTCACCCGATATAAAATTAACATCACACGCGGTAAGCTCATCAGAAAATTCCGTTCCTTTTTCGCCGAGAGTAATAGTATTGCGTTCAGCGTCAATTTCCTTTACAAACATCGGTCTACCGTACGCGCCTATTCCCTTGCGCTGACCGATTGTATAATAAATCAGACCGCGATGCTCGCCGAGCTTGTTTCCGTCAGTATCCAGAATATCTCCCGGTTTCGGTTTATAATCAGCATAATCAATAATAAATTTCGCGTAATCATCGTCCTCAACAAAGCAAATTTCCTGACTGTCCTTTTTATTAGCCACAGCCAAGCCGTACTTTTCGGCAAGCGCACGAACCTCCTCTTTATTATAGCTTCCGAGAGGCATAAGCGTATGCGCAAGCTGTTCCTGCGTAAAATTATAGAGGACATAACTCTGGTCTTTTTTCGCCGCATCCGACATGCGCAAAATATATTTACCGTTTTTGTCCCGTTCAATTTTCGCATAATGTCCCGTTGCAATATAATCAATATCCATTGCAAGCGCTTTTTTCAGCATTGCGTCAAATTTCAGATACCTGTTGCATGCAATACACGGATTTGGAGTTCTGCCGTGTGTATATTCGCCGACAAAATAGTCAACCACCTTTTCGCGGAACATATCTTTAAAATTAAGTACATAAAAATCAATGCCAAGTTTATCGCATACGCGCCGCGCGTCCTCTACCGCGCTTTCGGCACAGCAGCCCTCATGATTTACATTGTCACTGTCCGAATACGTCCAAAGGCGCATAGTCGCTCCGATTACCCGATAACCCTGTTCTTTTAAAAGAGCAGCCGCAACCGAGCTGTCAACTCCGCCCGACATGCCTATAAGTACACTTTTCTGCATTTTATGTTCCTCCATTAAGTATGGGCAATTTTATTCAGCCGTCTATGAAAATCTGTATCCCACGCCCCATACAGTTTCAATGTGATTTTCGTTTTCTATGTTAATCTTTTCGCGTATACGCTGGATATGCACAGTAACGGTAGACACATCGCCTATCGCGTCCATTCCCCATATCTTATCAAACAGCGTTTCTTTTGAAAATATACGGTTTGGGTTCTGCGCCAAAAATAACAGCAGGTCATATTCCTTAGCAGTAAACTGCACCTCGCCGTCGCCTACAATAACCTTATGCGCTTCCTTGTCAATCGTAAGCGAGCCTGCGTTTATAACATCGCCCACGCCTGCTGTCAGTGTTTCATGGCGCGTAATATGCGCCTTCACACGCGCCACAAGCTCATTAGGCGAAAAAGGTTTTGTCATGTAATCGTCCGCACCCAGGCCTAGTCCGCGTATTTTATCAATATCACCGTCACGCGCTGACAGAAAAATTGCAGGTGTCTGCTTCTTTTTGCGAAGCTCCGTAATAACTTCAAAGCCGTACCTCCCGGCAGATTGAAAAACCATTGATACCCGGAAGCATAACATCAATTATAATTAAATCGTAATTTTCCGCTAAAGCTTTTTCAAGTCCTGTTGTACCGCGCGCAGCAATGTCACATTCAAAATCATTTATTTCCAGATAGTCGCGTTCCAGTTCCGCAATACTTTGGTCATCTTCTATAATAAGTATTTTTTTCATATTCAACCTCCTGCCACAGGAAGATACACCACTGCTGTTGTACCTTTACCTATACCCTCGCTTTTAAGCCAGATTTTACCACCGTGCTTTTCAACAATCTGCTTCACTATTCCAAGTCCCAGTCCGCTGCCTTTAATACTGCGCGAGCTGTCCACGCGGTAAAATCCCTCAAACACATTTTTAAGTTCATCGGGTTCAATACCGATACCATTATCACTCACACATGCATAAACACCGCCGTCCTTCATAAACGTACTGACTTCAAGCTCAGGCGCTTCCGGATTACGGTATTTTACCGCATTATCTATTATATTTGAAAAAACTCTGCCGAGTTTTTCATAATCTATTTTCACAACCGCTTTTTCCAAAGGTATATTTTCCTTAAAGCGTATGCCGTTCTTTTCAAAATCAATTTTATAATTATTGACAAAATTACGCAGGAACGAATTAAAATCGCCCTTTTCAAAATTAAATGCAAGACGGCTCAGCTCCAGCTTTGAAAAGATTGACAGGTTATTTACCATATCATCTATAACCTCAGCTTTAGCATAAACCGTATCAAGATAACTGTTCATTTTTTCGGGGGTTGACGCGACGCCATCGCGTATCCCCTCAATATATCCCTTAATTGAAGTAATCGGCGTTTTTAAATCGTGCGATATGTTGGCAAGCAGCATACTGCGTTCTTTTTTCATATACTTCTCGCGTTCGTTCGCGTATTTCAGTTCCTTACGCATAGCGTCAAAGCTTGTACACAGATTATCAATTTCATCATAATCACTGCCCATAACCTCAAAATCCAAATTGCCTGAGCGTATGCTCTCAGCCGCCTGCGCAAGGTCATTTACCGAGTTTTCAATACTGCGCGTTATAAATCGCGTTGCCGTTGTGGTAGATATTACGATAAGCAGCACACATATCATTACCCACAAAATTACATACCACACCGCCCCATGATTACTCTTAAAGAACTCTCCCAATGCCTGTGAAAATACAAACGGGTCAAGCAGGGACGCGCGCGATATATTGAGTTCCTCAACCGGATATTTTAATATGAAAATTACAAGAAAACATACAGAAATAACACCTATCAGAACAATAGGTGTTATTAACATTATAATGTTATATAACGTGAATTTCGTTTTTATTTTCATAGCACAATCCCGAAACTAAAAGTCTTTGTTCTCTATGATTATATACGATGCTGTATATAAAATCAAGACAGAACCGAATAAAATTCCGAGTTTGGACGCCAGCGCGCCTATCGGCAGCGTTGAACCAAGCCAGATTTTATGCCACTGCGAATATGCTGTAAATACCATCTGACCGTAAGGCGATACATATAAATTCAGATACTTAAAGAATATGTATACGACTATACATAAAAGCATCGCAAGCGTAGGGCTTTTTGAAACAGAGTTGATGAAAAGAGCAAGACCAATCAGCGCAATTACAGGTATCGTGTCAATAATATATGCCGACAGCATATGCAATGTACCGCCAAGACCGTTGCCCGAAATAATCTGCATAATAAAGCATACGCAGAACATCGCAAGCATAACCGCGCAGACAAGCAGCCACACTCCGGCGCATTTTGATATTATCACCTTAAAGCGTGTAAGCGGTCTTAAAAGCGACGCCTTAAAAGTATCCTCCTGCATTTCGCTTGCAAACAAATCGGTCACTGCCATAAACACAACAAGAGGTACAAGTATATCCGTCACGAAACTGAGCATTGACGCAATAAGATTACCCTTAATAACCAGTTCACCGCGTGAAACCTTAGCAATCAGCATACTTCCGCCAAGACGCATGAGAGATATAAGCGCGCTTAAAATGGTAATCACAAGATATTTCTTTTTATTCAAAAGCTTTAAAAACTCACTTTTGGTATTCAATAAAAGCACCCTCATATTATAATCTCACCCCTCTTTTCTTTTACAACACTCAGAAAATAATCCTCCATTGACGGATGCAGTCTGAGCGCATCCTCTGTCGTTGACTTGGCAATAAGCTCGCTTTCATATATAACAGCAACCTTATTGCAGGTCTTTTCAATCTCGCTTGCCATATGACTGGAAATAAGAAAAGTAACTCCTCTTTCCTTATTAAGACGCTGTATTATTTCGCGTATCTCTACAACTCCCTCAATGTCAAGTCCGTTTACCGGTTCATCCAAAATTATAAGCTCGGGGTCAGATATGAACGCAATAGCCAATCCGAGTCTTTGCTTCATACCAAGTGAAAATTTGCCCGCTTTATCGTTTTTATACGGGAGAATATGTACTAAATCCAAAATATGCTCAATTCGTTCCTTATCTATATGGGGGTATAGGGAAGCGTGCATTTTCACATTCTGATATGCTGTCAAATCCTTATACAGCGCAGGCGCTTCAATAAGCGCTCCTGTTCTCTGCATAATCTGTTCAAAATTCTCACGAAGGTCAAGTCCGAACACTCTGACTTCACCCTCAGAACGGACAAGATTAAGCATAGCCTTCATGGCAGTGGTCTTGCCCGAACCGTTTGGTCCGAGCAAGCCGAGTATGTCGCCTTTTTCGACTGTCAGCGTTAAATTTCTGACGCCGCGTCCGTTTTTATAAAGTTTTGTAAGATTTTTTGTTTCTATTACATTCATATCCATTGCCCCTTGCCGAATTATTGTTCGTTATAAACGATTACGCCTTCGCCGTCACCGTTAATTACAACATTGCCTACGATTTCATCATTGCTGTTTAGCACATTGCCCTTTTCGTCAACATAAAATCCTTTTTCAGCAGCGTCGCTGATATCCTCATCTCTTACTATTTCTGTCATATCCTCACCGTCAATAGTAACCTCTGTGTTCTTTTCGCCCATATCATAGGTTTCTGCATTTTTTAGAGTTGATACGTCAACTCTCTGCGGCTGTGTTGTGCCGTAGTCATATATCTTCAGTCCAAATTCAACTGTACCTTCGTGACCGTTTCCGCTTAAAGTTGATGACGCTTCGGCATTTGTAAGTCTGCCTTCGCTGTCAACAGTGAATTTAAGTGACACGTTTTTGATAATCGGGTCTGTGCCGAACTGCATAAACGGGTCCTGGTATTCATCGTCCAGATAACGGTTGCTTACATTTATCGTTGAGAACATCGCGGAAAGTCCTGCGTTTACGACTTCCGGAATTTGTACCGCGTCAAGGTTCATTTCATAGCTTGATGAACCATCGTCGCCCGACACATATACAATGTTATTCTTTAAATCGCCGACAAATGTATCTGCAACAAGCTCTGTGAAACGGATTATCTTGTTCTGCATTTCCTTGTCGTCCTCATTATCGTTAACACCCATCAAATCGAATGTACCGCAGTTGTAATATTCACCGTAACCCTCGTATACGCTTGATTCTTCGGTGCCGTCCGCGCGGTGATACACTGTTATTTTGTCGTTATCCTGCACATACTCTTCGTATTGAGTAGCTCCCATATAATGCTTATATGCTTCGGAGGTTTCGGATTTGTCTGTTCGGTTCAGCTTAACGTCACCGTTTCTGTCATACAGCTCTTTAAATGTTGTTGTGTTAACATTTTCACCGTCGAGCAGTAATGCAACCCTGCATTCAGCAGTATAATTTTCATTCTGCATTAAACCCTTGATTGCTGTCTTTCCGATTTCATAACCGTTTGAGGTGTTGTAGCTCGCAAATGCCGCACCTGTTAAAAGCGTTATGCCTACCGCCATTCCGATTGCTGTTGTCATTCTTTTCTTTGTTAGTTTCATAATAATCATTCCTTTCTCATTCCGATTTCCTTTTTCCTATTAAATAAACCGTAAAGTACCTTACAAATATATCTTATCAGCTCTTTATAAACATTATATAATACAATTATAAATAATTTCTAAACAAATCTAAATAAATTATAAATTTTTAAAAAAATTAAAAATAAAAAGGACGCAAAGTCCTTTTTTATCAGTCCAGATTATCAAGCATTTTTATTACGCTTTCACAGTTGGTTTTAACGCGCGCTTTATACTGGTCTATCTCCTGTTTAACAGCGAGCATTTCACGATGACGCTTCATATGCTCGTCATCAATCTGACGCGCAAGGTGCGACGCGTCAAGCTTAGCCTTGTTTATAATTGCATTGGCCTCCGCTTCGGCATTACGTTTTGTATCCTCCGCCGCCATACGCGCCATTTCAATGGACTTCTGCATGGTTGCTTCTATCTGTTTATAACGGTCCACCGTTTCTGTAAGAAGCCCGATTTTATCCCTGAGCGACTGATTTTCCTTAAACAGCAGCTCATAATCCTGTATCACAACGTCAAGAAAATCATCAACCTCGTCACAGCTGTACCCTTTTATTTTCTTTTCAAATTCCTTATTCTGAATATCTATTGGTCTAAGCAAGCCGTTCTCCTCCTTTACTGCGCCGCCTCAAATCGTAAGCATGTTATCGCCTCTAAATAAATTTTTCCACTGTTATATGCAGTCTGCCTTTACTTGTTTTCTGACCTGTTTCCTTTAAAACAAATCTGCCGTAACCTTTTACCGATATTAAATCTCCCTCGTTTATCTGCTTTGAACGGTCAGCCGTTTCCCTGTGATTTACTTTTACGCTGCCGCCTGAAATCAGATTTTCGGATACTGCGCGCGAAACATTCAGCGCTGCTGCTGTTACAGCATCAAGACGTACTGATGCAGACACACATGTTTTTTCCATTGTATTCGGCTTTGGTACGGTAAATTCCTCCGCTTTATATATTTTTACCCCTATATTAGCTATTTTAGTAATATTTCTTACAGCGTATTCGGCAATGTCGCTCATAAGAACCGCATACGCGCCGTTATCATCTACAAGAATATCGCCTGTTTTTGAGCGTTCAAACCCCAGCGACATCAGCGTACCGAGATAGTCACGATGTGTAAGAGTTCTGAATTTCGGCGCGTCAATACGCACTGCCGATATGGGAAACGCTTCCGGCTTAGCCTCATCCCATTCCGGAAACACGCCGAAAATCCTGCGCTCAGCTCCCTCATAACCGCCGAAAAACATAGTATTATACCCATACGGCACGGAAAAATCATCTTCTATAACCGCCGCCTGAGCGCCGTCCAGAAACGCCGAAAACTTGGCTTCGCAATGCTTGTCGCACAACGTAAACAAATCCTGAGTCCTTGCTAAAAGTAACTTTTTATCCGTATACATATTAACCTCAATAAAAAGAAAGGACTGTCTGCGCTGTGACGCAAGCAGTCCTACGCTTTTTTACATATTCCAGTCAAAGGAATTTCTTGTCTGCTCTCTTAAATTATCGCCTGTAATGTCAATGCTCTTGGGTGCCGCGACAAAAACAAAGCCCGAAACACGTCTTACATTACCGCTCACACCGTAAGCCGCGCCGGATACAAAATCAATAACGCGTCTTGCGTCTTTATCATCAAGATTTCCGACATCAAAAATAACAAGTCTTCCGCCCTTAATCTCATCGGCAATGCCGGTTGATTCATCAAAGCTTGAAGGCTTCATAATTCTTATTCTTGATGATGTACCCGGATTTATAGGTACCACCTTGCTTGATGTATTTTTTCTTGCAAACGACATTCCTCTCGGAGTGCGGACGTCCTCTTCTATTTCGTCCTCTTCGTCATAGTATTCGTCATCATAATAATCATCTTCCGTTTCAATTCCGATAAAGCTCTTTATTGAATTCAAAAAACTCATGTTCCCCGTTTCCCTTTCTTATTATTTTAGAGAATAATCTCTGTAACCAAAAATGGCACTGCCTATACGAACCATATTGCTTCCGTGTTCAATGGCAGTTTCATAGTCCCCACTCATCCCCATAGATAAGTATTCCATACTAACATTATCGTATGTTTTGTGCTGTATGTCAACAAAAAGTTGTCGTATGTTATCAAAATGTAATATATTCGTAACAGAATTGTCGGTTTTTGGCGCAACAGTCATAAGACCTTTTACTCTTACATGGTTCAATTTACCTGCATATACAAGTAATTCCTCAACCTCATCCTTACTCACACCCGATTTTGTGGCTTCACCCGAAATATTAACCTGAATAAGAATATCCATCACAAGATTATGCTTTTCTGCCTGACGCTCTATCTCATCCATAAGATGCACGGAATCTACCGAATGAATAAGACAAACCTTATCTATTACATATTTAACCTTATTCGTCTGCAAATGACCTATCAGATGCCATTTTACGGGAAGAACATCACAGAACTTATCTCTTACCTCCTGCGGTTTATTTTCACCGATGTCCGTTACACCGTTTTTAATAGCTTCATTCATCATTTCGGCAGGGTGCGTTTTCGTCACTGCGATAAGCGTTATATCCCCGCGCTTTCTTCCGCTCCTTTCGGCGGCGACAGTTATTTTACGTTCAACCTCTTTCAGGCGTTCCTCTATACTCAAAACACATCACTCCCTATCTTTCGCCGACTACTATTCTTGACATCTGCGAAAGCTTATTTTCCGCTCCGTCGGCAGTATCCACAATGGCATAACCGCCGTCAGTATCGGTAAACAGAACATCACAATAACAGTCGTACTGCCTGTTTCCGTTTATTCCTATAACCTTTTGTTTGCCACTGTCTTCCGTACGGACTGCATGTACAGGTATTTTATATCCGTCATAGCTTTCAAAAATCAAATCAACATCCACAAGCCTGTACGAAAATGCGCTTTCAAGATATTCAGGGCATTTTACCGTAACAACCCTGCGTCCGCCATATTCTTCCGATATAGTGCTGATACTTCCCTTTACCTCCGCATCAGCCATATTGTTAAAACGCAGCTTTACGCTATCGCCCGTATTTCTGCCGTCCAGCATATCGGAAGGAATACTCATCATAACATACCATACATGATTATTTACGATTTTACAGACCTCGCCGCCTGCATCAACCCTACTGCTGATTTTACGCACCTTCGGTGACTGCGACAGCGACTCAAAATACGGAACGTCATAACTCTCGGTCTGGGATGGTACAAGAATTGTTTCATACCCATCGACATATGACGTGAACACTCCTGAAATCTGCGCATAAATATCGTCCTTCAAAACTCCTATGGTTTCTAAAATCTGCGTTTTCTGCGCATCAAGCTCCGCCAGCGTACCTGCCGATAATCCGTTGTTTGCCCTCAGACTGTTAATATCGCGCTTATAACGCGCTATCGACAAAATGTCATTGTCCTGCGCCGCATCAATTATATCATTTTCACGGCGATAGATACTGCTTTCAACATTGGTGGCATCCAAATCTGACAGCGAATGTACACTTTCGTCTGACTCCGCTTTTTTTATCTTATTATCAACAACCTTAAGTTCCTTTATACTGTCTTCCGACACATCACCGTAAAACAGCGAACCAATATTGCTGTCCTTTGAAACGCGGCTGCCTTCACTTACCGAATGATAGACCGTACCTGCGCTTCGCGTATACATAACCCATTCATCACGCACAATAAAACCATTGGTATTTATCGCGTTTTCCTGAGTTATATATTCAAGCTTTTGCGTTTTTACGGGAGAAAAGGCATAATTTATACCATAACCTACCATAGCCGCAACTGTTATTCCCAAAACTATGATAAAGAATTTCTTCATCTATATATCCTCTTATTTGTATTCTTATCTTACATTATATAATTTTTTTCGACTGATTACAATAGCACATCTCATTTTTCCTCAGAAAAATACTTTATCGCCGATGCGGCGCGTCTGCATGCAGGAAACAGCGGCAGGGCATTAACCTTATTGCGTATAATATAAGATGTTATCGCTTTATCTCCGAGTTTAAGTATCTTTTCAAATGCACTGTCAGCGCTGTCGAGCGTTTTTTCATATTCGCGATATGCGCTGAGTGTCGCTTCCGCAAGGTCATAAACACTGTAAATGCAATACTTGTCAATATCAAATATTTCAGCCGCCGCTTCCAAGTCTGAAATAAGCTTCTGTGAATATGTCTTTCTTGCCATACGCATGCTTTCTGAAATCACGGCATATTTTTCACCCTCAATTCTTCCAAAAGCGCGCATACATCCGATATATCCCGAACGGATACTGCGGCGTATCCCGTCGGAATTAACCTCTGCAATGCCCGTTTCAGGGTGTTCAAATACAATTTCAATTACGTTTTTACCGCTTAAATCAATATCGGTATTCAGTCCTATTCCCTTTATATCCACAGAGATAATATTTTTCATGTTACGCTTTGCAAGCATATTAACCGGCATATTATTAGATACGCCGCCGTCAATCAGTATATCTCCGTCAACTCTGCGCGCCTTGACTCCCGGCACACACGCGCTCGCCATAATATAATCTATCAGCTTCCCATGAGGTATCTCCGACTTAAATTTACATATACCGCCTTTATCGCGGAGCGAAAACGCCGCCATCCCGAAATCCACAGGTGATTTTCTAATTTTATCCTCATTAACCACCTTTCTTAACAGGCTTTCCAGAGGCTTCATATCGGCAATTCCGTCCTTTAAAATATCTGTTGAGGGAGATACAATATCCTCAGGACGTATTTCGCGCCACAGCTTTTCCGCGCTCTTATAATCCCCCTGAGCAAACATAGCGCCGTTTATTGCGCCTATGGAAGTTCCTGCTATTGCAGTAATTTTTATATTCATTTCCATAAGCGCCTGCCATACGCCTATCTGATATGCGCCGCGCATACCGCCGCCTGCCAGAACAAGACCGTAGTCCATATATGCCGCCTCCCTGTAAAATTATTAACTGTTATACAGTTTTGCGTAAAAACCGCCCTTTTTAAGCAGCTCATCATGAGTTCCCTGTTCCACAATTTTACCGTTATCCATAACAAGTATCAAATCAGCCTCACGTATTGTTGACAAACGATGCGCGATAATAAAGCTTGTTCTGCCCTCCATCATTTTAAAAAAAGCTCGCTGTATTCTCTGCTCTGTCATAGTATCAACATTTGAAGTCGCTTCATCAAGTATAAGCACACGCGGATTTGAAAGCATGGCACGCGCAATGGTAAGAAGCTGTTTCTGTCCGCCCGACAAATTTCCTCCGTCTTCCGTTATCATAGTATCATAACCGTCAGGTAAACGTCTTATGAAGCTGTCCGCAGAAGACGCCTTTGCCGCAGCAATAACCTCCTCATCTGTTGCATCTTCCTTTCCGTATGCTATATTTTCTCTTACAGTACCCGTAAACAGCCACGTATCCTGCAAAACCATACCGAAATTACGTCTTAAACTGTCGCGCGTCACAGAGTTTATATTCTGTCCGTCAACTATAATCGCGCCGCCCGAAACATCATAGAAATTCATTAACAGATTTACAATCGTCGTCTTTCCTGCGCCGGTAGGACCTACTATTGCTACGCGCTGTCCTTTTTTAGCAGTAATATTGAGATTTTTTATAAGCTCTCTGTTTTCATCATATGAGAAATCGACGTCCTTAAATACTACCTCTCCATCATTAACCTGAAGCTCCCGTCTTCTGCTGTCATCCTCCTCAGGAGGAATATCGGAAAGCGCAAATATTCTTGCCGCAGCCGCCTGTGCCGACTGAAGCTGTGTAAGTACGCTCGTCATATCATTTATCGGGCGCGCAAACTGAGTAGCATAAATCAGAAAGCTCGATATTATACCGACGCTCAGATGTCCCATAACTGCCGCCATGCCGCCAAGCACTCCGACAGAAATATAAGCCAGATTATTTATATAACGCGTAGTCGGATTTACAAGCGACGAATAGAACTGCGCCTTCTGACCGCAGTCATAAAGACGGCTGTTAATTTCTGCGAATTTTTCTCCGCTTCTGTCCTCATAGCCGTACGCTTTAACAACCTTTAAATTACCGAGTGTTTCTGACACATATCCGTTAAGCTCACCCACCGTCTGAGCCTGCATGCGAAACATTTTACCTGAATTTGTTGCAATTGCCTTTGAAACGAATATACATATTATTGTTATAACAATAATGCACAGCGTAATACGCCAGTTAAGCATAAACATTATAACAAGCGAGCCTATTACAGTTACAAGCCCTGAAAAAAACTGGGTTATACCCTGTAAAAGTCCTTCCGATACAGCGTCAACATCATTTGTCAGACGGCTTATAATATCGCCGTGAGAATGATTGTCAAAAAATTTAAGCGGAAGACGTGATATACTCAGAAAAGCGTCTGTACGCATTTTTTCAATTGTTCTGTTGGACAGTATATTTGTAAACACCGTCATTCCCCATGTAAAAAACGCATTCAGAATATATACGCTTAAAAGTATTCCCGAAAATTTAAGCACCATCTGAAAATCGACATTTCCCTCTCCGTGTATAAAATCAATGGCACGTCCCGAAAGATACGGTGCGGCAAGCATAAATATATTTGCCAGAATTGCCGATATTATAAGAAGAATAAGGTATCTTTTATTGTCTGCAATATATGAATACAGTCTTTGAAGTGTTCCTTTCTTTTTCATCACGCTATATCCTCCTGCTCCTGCGATAAGCATATTTCTCTGTATATTTCACAGTTTTTTAAAAGTTCTGCGTGAGTACCTATTCCGACAGCCTCTCCGTCATCCATTACGATTATTCTGTCAGCTTCCTTAACGCTTGTTACGCGCTGGGATATTATTATAACCGTCTGATTTGACGTACCTTCCTTAATCGCCCGTCTGAGAGAAGCGTCTGTGACATAGTCAAGTGCCGATGCACTGTCGTCCATAATAAGTACGGGCGCTTTTTTAATAAGAGCGCGCGCAATGGTAATGCGCTGCTTCTGTCCACCCGAAAGATTGTTGCCGCCCTGCGACACATAGGTATTTATTCCCTTTTCAAGGCGCAGTACAAACTCACTTGCCTGTGCCATACGCAGCGCTTCCAGTATTTCACCCTCAGTCGCATCAGGCTTTGCCATACGCAGATTGTCAGCGATAGTACCCGAAAACAGGGGTTCCCTCTGCTGCACTATTGCAACGGTATTTCTCAGGGCTTCCTCACTGTAATCACGCACATCAACGCCGTTTATCAGAACAGTTCCTTCACAGGCATCGTAAAAACGCGGAATAAGTCCTGCCAACGTAGTTTTTCCGGAACCGGTACCGCCTATAATACCTACTGTTTCGCCTGCCGCTATTTTAAAAGACAGTTTGTCCGCCGACGCGGCGCGGCTTTTCGGATAAGTAAATGAAACATTCCTGAATTCCACAGCAATTTCTGATTTTGCCGAATCAGCATTTTCTCCGTATTTAATGCTTGTATCGGCAGAAAGCACCTCACTTACACGCTTTGCTGATGCGTAAGCTTTTGTATAAAGCACAACAAGATTTGCTACGACTATCATAGCATTTAAAATCTGTGTTATATAATTTATAAACGCAATAACCTCGCCCTGAGTAAGATGCCCCGTATTAACGCGTATACCGCCGAAATATATTACGGCAATAGCCGCAAAATTCATTATGATTGTCGTTGCAGGATTGGTAAGAGCCGCAATTCTTCCGACACGAACCGCTGTCTGACAGTAATCGCTGTTCTTGTCCTTAAAACGTCCGCGTTCACGTCCGACGCCGGCAAAGGCGCGGATTACCCGTACTCCCGACAGATTTTCACGAAGCACAAGAGTAAGCGTATCCAGCTTTTTCTGTACTGAAGTATATAAGGGAACCGCCTTAAACATTACAAGAAACAAAACAAATATAAACAGCGGTATCACCAGCATAAATACGATGGACAGCTTTAAATCAATTGCCATTGCCATAACAAGTCCGCCTATACATAAAAACGGGGCGCGTATAACAAGACGTATAAGCATTGCCACTGCCGACTGCAATTGATTGACGTCACCCGTAACGCGGTTTATAAGCGACGGCGCGCCAAAACGGTCCAGCTCAGCAAATGAAAATGTACCTATCTTTTTAAACAGAGCATTTCTCACGTCCGTACCGAAGCCCTGCGACGCGATTGACGCGCTGTATTGACATATATACGCGAACAAAACGCCGCAGGTGGCAATAACAAACATAATAATGCCCATTCGTATTACATAGCCGCTGTTGCCGGTATTTACACCGTTATCTATAAGAAGCGCCATCAGAGTCGGAGTTAAAATTTCAAGCACCGCCTCCGACAGCTTAAAAAACGGTCCGACAGTAAGCTGTACGCGGTACGGTTTTAAAAACGGAAACAATTTTCTCATATTATCTATCATTTACCCCTTTATATAAAATTATCATTAGTTATTTTACCACTAAATCATGAATTATTCAACCCTTTTATGCGCCTACATCCGTAATATGAAGCGGTCTTAGTTTGCCGTAGGCATATGATGAAAGCGGACGGCAGTTCGCGTCATATGAATGAGCCGCAACCAGTATTGTTTCAGGAGTGCCGTCACCGGCATCAATAACCACCGGAGAATGGTCAAAACGCTGTTTAGGCGAAAACTGAAGCTGTATTATATCGCCGTCACGTATTTCCTTAAGTCCCGTTACTATTGCGCGCGGTCCCGGTCCGCGATTTGTCGTAAGGAATCGGTATAATTCATCCACACCCGTCCACGCAGGCGCGCGGTCGTTTACGGATATGTAATACCATCCGTAAATCGGTGTGTAATTCATTACTCCGCTGCCCGCATATATACACTGCGAGGCGAAGTTTGTACAGTCACCGCCTATATCCGAAAAATCATAAAACGCGGGATTTCTTGCGTATGCCCATTTCTTTGCATACTCAACCGCTGCTTCTCTGTTATATTCCATAATAAAATCAAATCCTTTCAAAATTGTTGTAATATATAATATGGAATATTCAATATTTATGTCACAAAAGGAAAAGAAGCTGTTTTATAACAGCTTCTCCTCAAAGGTTTAGCAGCAGTTATCCCTGTTGCAGCACGGGTCACAGCAGGGGTCGCAGCAAGGCTCACAGCAGCAGCAATTATTATTGTTATTGCCGCCGAACAAATTGCCGTCACAGCACAGAAGTACCAGTACAACAATTATAATAAGCCAAATCCAGCCGTCGCCTCCGCCGCAGTTATCACCACATCCAAAAAGTCCCATAAATAAAACCTCCTTTCAGCATATATTATGCTTGTAGGAGGTGAAAGGTTACGAGTCTGAAAGAGTGTTTTCGGTAAAAATATAGTTGCCGTCACCGTCAACCGTTACATATAAAATAATTTTTGGCTTACCCAGACGGTGAATTACCGTTACATAACCCTTTTCGGTAGCTTCAATCGGAGAATACAACGCTTTAGGATAATGTGTTTCAACATAACTTGAAATTCGTTCATGTTGTTTCTTAAACCGAAACCGGTTGAACGGTCCCTTACCTTTAGCCGCGCTGTATATTCCTGCCGCTGCCGCGCCTATCAGAAATAATGTTTTCTTTTTCACTGCAAATCACTCCCTGTGATATTCATTATATACGTCCCTCTTTGGCAGCCCTCTGTCCTGAGCCGCCTTCTTTATTGCGTCTTTAGAGGTCATTCCCTCCGCTATATATTTATCAACATGCTCCTTCACGGAAAGATTATCCCAGTCGTTTTCTTCAATTTCGTCTGTATCGTTTGCGCCCTCAATTACAAGCACATACTCGCCGCGCGGATTATTTTCCGCATAAAAATCAACAGCTTCGGCTATCGTACAGCGTTTTACCTCCTCATGTATCTTGGTAAGCTCGCGTACAAGCGCGATTTTTCTGTCCGAGCCGAACACCTCCGACATATCATTAAGCGTATTTTTAAGCTTATGCGGAGCCTCATAGAAAATAAGCGTATGCGTATCGCTTTTTACGCTTTCAAGATGCTCCCTCCTGTGACGTTTGTTAACCGAGAGAAATCCCTCAAATGCAAAACGGCGCGTGGGAAGTCCTGACAGTATCAGCGCATTTACAGCCGCGACAGCACCGGGTATTGACGTTACTTCTATATCATTTTCAATACACAGCCTAACCAAATCTTCACCCGGATCGGATATTGCAGGAGTACCCGCGTCCGAAACAAGCGCGGCATTTTTGCCGTCCTTTAAAAGTGATATAATATATTCGCCCTTCTCTCGTTTATTATGCTCATGATAACTTGTCAGCGGCTTTGAAATTTCAAAATGATTTAAAAGCTGCAAGGTTCTTCTTGTGTCCTCCGCAGCAATTATATCAACACTTTGCAGTGCCTCCAGACATCTAGGCGAAACATCGCCGAGATTACCTATCGGAGTCGCGCATAAGTATAATTTTCCGTTCATGTCTGTAAATTTAACTCCTTAATAAAATCAGGTTTACCGTCCGTAAATCATGTTTATTTCATCTGAATAATTACCGTCGCTTCCATACACATACAGCGGCGGCAGAATTTTCAGCTCCTCACCTCCGTCCTTCATACCTTCGACCAATACAAGATTAGGCGCTTTTTCAGGTGACGGGTGTATCAATCTAAGCCTTTTCGGCTCTATGCCGTATTTCCGCATTGTACACAAAATATCTGCCAGGCGCGACGCCCTATGTACCATAAAAAATCTGCCCTTTGAAATCAAAAGTTCTCTTGATACACGAAGTACGTCATCAAGAGTACACATTATCTCGTGACGCGAAACAGATTTTGTATCCGCGTCATTCTGAAGTCCTGCACCGCATTTCATATACGGCGGATTGCAGGTGATTTTATCAAATCTGCCTTTACCGTAAATATCAGCGGCATTTTTCAAATCACCCTCTGTTATATGTACGCGGTCGTCAAGATTGTTATATTCAATACTTCTTGCTGCCATTTCGGCAATATCCTTCTGAATTTCCAGTCCGAATATATTCAGCGTATCTGTTTTTTCTGTTAAAAGCAATGGTACAATTCCAGTACCCGTACATAAATCAAGTGTATTTACGCTCTTTGCTGTTTTTGCAAAATCAGCCAGAAGCACAGCGTCCACACCGAATTTAAACCCGTCTTTTTTCTGAATTATAAAAAGACCGTTTTGTAAATCGTCTAAACATTCATCTGTTCTTATCATTATTCTTCGTTAGCCACGTTATCTACTACCGCAAATGAGATTTCGCCCATTGCTGCTGTCTGACCGCCAACCGTTGCCTTTACGTTCGCCTTACCCATTCCATGACGGTATGTAATAAGGTCAGCATGCAGCTCAAGCGTATCGCCCGGCACAACCTGACGGCGGAATTTAAAATTGTTAATTCCCGTAAACACACCAAGTTTACCCCTGTTTTCGGGCATTGACAGTAAAAGCACCGCCCCCACCTGCGCCAGCGCTTCCGTTATAAGCACTCCGGGCATAATGGGATTGCCGGGAAAATGACCTGTAAACTGCGGTTCATTTGCAGTTACATTCTTAATACCCGTTATGCTTTTGCCTTCTTCAAAATCTACAATTTTGTCTACCAGCAAAAACGGATAACGATGCGGTAAAATTTTCTGAATTTCTACGTTTGTTAAAGTAATCGGTTCTTTTTTCATTTATATCATTCCTTTGCTTTAATTTTTCTTTATCAAACCGCTTCAATCGCGTATATAGGCTTTTTTATGGAATATATGAGTAGGGTCTGTTACGGTATCTATACCGTCAAGCGCAATACCTGCACCAAGCGCTACACAGTCTACTATATCAGGCGCAAGTATAACCTTAACTCCCGTTTCGTCAGATATACGGCGGTCAAGACCGTAAATAAGCGAGCCGCCGCCTGTCATTATAATGCCGTCCTGTATAATATCGCCGTGCAGTTCCGGAGGTGTTTCCTCCAAAACCTCCTTTACGCGTTCGGTCATATTATAAACAAAATCATCAAATGCCGGATAAAGGTCATTGGAGGAGATAATTGCCGATTTGGGCAGTCCCGAAATAACGCTTATACCCTTCGCTTCACACAAAAGCTCTTTGCCCCGTTCAATTACTCCGCCTATTTCAAGCTTAATACGCTCCGCCGTACGCGGACCTATTATCATACCCATTTCCTTACGCATATACCGTACAATCGCTTCATTAAATTCATCGCCTGCAATTTTCAGCGAACGGCTTACAACAACACCGCCCAACGACATTACCGCAATATCGGTAGTACCGCCGCCAATATCAACAATCATTGTGCCTCTCGGACGCGAAATGTCAAATCCTGCGCCCAGCGCAGCTGCAACAGGCTCTTCAATTATATAAATATCCCTTGCTCCCACATCGCGCGCCGCTTCAATTACCGCGCGCTGTTCAACATCAGTAACACCGCTCGGAACACACATCATTATGCGCGGATGTCCGATTGTACGCGAAAATATCTTACGAAAAAAATGACGTATCATTTCCTGCGTAAGAGTAAGATTTGAGATTACACCGTCAATCAGCGGACGCACCGCCTGAATATGCGGCGGCGTTCTGCCTAGCATATCAAGAGCCTCCTTGCCGACTGCGCAAACCTCGTTTGTACGGGTATTTACCGCAATCACCGTAGGCTCTCTTAAAACTATGCCCTTATTTTTTATATAGACCATCATGGTTGCGGTACCGAGATCTATACTTATATCATTGTTGAACATTTTTTTCTCCTAAAGTTCTTTATTAAAACAATTGTATCATTTTCTGTTAATTATCTCAACCTATTTTCAGAAGTTTTTTGGCATTTTTATAAAAAATATTATCCTTTTCAGCATCGGAAAGACCGATAGAATTAAGCGTTCCAACAGCATGAGCCTGAGCTTCCCAAGGAGAGTCGGTAGCATACAGAATTTTTTCACTGCCGTGATTTCTGATTATCCTTAAAAGCTGTTCATTACCTATAAAATCAACCGTATATGCGGTATCAAGATACACCGGAGTGCCGACAAGATACTTTTCCACCTCATCCCACACACACCAGCCGCCCAGATGCGCTGCAATTATTTTATCGCCTTTAACATAATTAAGCACATTTTTAAGACGTTCGGGCATACAATGTACAGGCGGGTCAATTCCTATATCCCTGCCTGCATGAAGCACCGTTAAAAGGTCAAGCTCTTCGCATTTTTCAAGTATTCTCAAAGCTTCGGGACTGTCAATATAAAAACCCTGATATTCGGGGTGAAGCTTAATTCCCAAAAGTCCCTTTTCTTTAATATCATACAATACATTTTCCCAGTTTTCCTGCATAGGGTGCAGTGAACCGAAGGAAAACAGTCTTTCTGTATTGTTGACGTTTTCCGCAAAATTATTTATTGACGATGACTGCGTAAGCGTTGTAGCTATCGGCAGTACAACGGAATAATCTATCTCGTTTTCATCCATTGAGCTTAAAAGTGCATCACGTGTGGCGGCAATAACGGCTTTGCCCTCTTTACCGCGTGAGGTAATATTATTTTCAAGTATCTCAATTGTTCTCGGTGCAATCTTATCCGGAAAAATATGCGTATGGAAATCTATTATCATTTTTCAATCACCTTTAAAAAACGATTTATCATAACTGCGCAGTCGGCGCGCGTAACTGCCGTTTCTCCGCGAAACATATTGTTTTCATAAGAAAGCGTTATACCGTTTTCCCAACCAAGACGGACAAATCTTTCCGCCCATATATTTATTTTATCGGTATAAGGAAGACTTGTGTTTCCCGCCTTCATACCGAGTTTTTCCATATGCTTGGCAAGTATCGCAATCACCTGTTCATTTGTTACACTGTTATCGGGTCTGAATGTACCGTCCTCAAAGCCGTCAATCAATCCTGCTTTTTTTGCCGCTGAAACAGGCTTATAATACCATTTATCCCTGCTTACATCAGGGAATGTATCCTCTCCTTCCGACAAACCCAACGCGCGTACTAGCATTGACGATATTTCAGCTCTTGTCACATTGGACAAAGGCGCAAACTTATTATCTCCGACGCCGCTTACAACACCTTTTTCCGTAAGAGCCGCAACCGCATTTCTGACCTCCGCACTCATGCCGTCCATATCGGAATAATCACAGCCGCCTTTATAGCTCTCATCATTATATTCCCTGTTTGTGTTTGCTTTTACATTCACCGTGCTTTCGAGCGTTTTTACATGATTATCATTTACAAAAAATTCGGTCCGTATTGTGTGGTTACCCTCGCTGAGTCCCTTTACCGTATACTTATACGGCGGATATTCCGTAAGATGAACCTCTCTGCCGTCAACAAAATACTTGACCTTCATCCACTGAACCTTAGGCTGATAGCCATACGCCGACAGCTTGAGCGTTTCTCCGACTTCCATCCCGTTATACAGTCCAACATATGAAACATCCGAATTTTTGGTGTAATCTTTTATATACACAGGGTCCTGCGTCAGCATCTGAATATTCTCTAAAAGCATAGGGTTTGAACCCATATCGTAACGATAGTAATCACCCGGAGGCACATAGTTATTAAATGCTACTATACACTTAAACTCAGGATATACCCTTACCATTTCACCGTAATATTTCCTTAACTGCTGTACAGCCCAACCTGAAAAATCCTCACCGTCCGGCGTTTCGTAGCCTACTCCGCCTTCTGTAATGAACACAGGCTTCTTTATATTATTTTCAGCCATAAAATTGTGTATCAGCTTGGCGCGCATTACAGGATTTGCATAAGGACCCATGATAAATCCTATATTAGAGCCTTCGCTTGCATTAGGGTCGCCCGTAAAATACGGCATACTGTAAAGACTGCATCCAATCCAGTCCACATACTCATTGCCGGGATAAAAGTCAATAAGACGGGTATCCAGTCCTCCCGTGTCATTAGGCGCCCACACCATTGCTATATTTTCTTTTGTGTGCGCATAATCCGCAACATATCTGAAACAGTCTATAAAAACCTGCTCATCAATAAAGTTGTCATCAATATTCATTTCCTTGCCGAACACAAGCAGAATATCTTCGCCGCGCGCAGCAAGGTTATCAATGTAGTTTTTAACATAGTTTTCGTACTCGTTCATATTAACGGGAACCTTACTTGCAAAATTCCAGTTCCAGCCGATAAGCGTTTTATGGTCGCTCTTTTTTTCAGCCTTCTCTTCACGCGGTACGTTATAATTTTTTAATTCCTTCGATGGTGTAAACCATTCATAATAAGTTTTTATTCCATTATCTATACCATCGAAATCGCAGTTAAACGGAGTCCCGATAATTGAGCCTGAACGCGGTTCAAATTTCGCGCCGTAATACACATAATTCTCCGCGCCGCTTTCAGCAAAAACGCGGAAATCCTCCTCATAAAGCATATCCCGCATTTTATCAAGGTTTGGACCTATCAAATCATTAGACTTTGCAAATACCGAAGTTGAAAAAATAACGGCAGATACAAGTACAAGAGATATTATCTTTTTCATTATTATTCCTCTCCCAATTCGTCAATAAATAACAGTTCCTGCGCATACGGCAATGTACGCGCCCAGTCAATAAAAGACACAGACCATTCGGTAAGCTTATGAAAACGTCTTTGACCCTTGCTGCACATTGCAAGAAGATTTTCATAAGACATAGTCACAGTTCTTGTCTGCTGCCATGACGACGGCAGCCACCGTATAAGCTCTTTCCAGTAAGTCTTTTCCTTAGTTTCGAGATACTTCAGACGCATACTCTCAAGAAAATCAATATACTTATCTATTACATCACCGAGCATAACGCCGCTATAATCAAGCTCTGCATTGTAATCGTCAATTTCAAAGCATTCCCTTGTAATCGGCGTTGAGGCAAGCTTGTGCATGGTTGACGTGCTGTTTGCAACCGTACCTACTTTATATGTATCAAACTCCTTCCACCAGTACAAAGGACCTGTAATATCCACAGATACAATAATCTGACGCATAAACTTTCTATGCTCGCTTCCGGATTTTATAAGCCTTTGAGCAAGTCCCAAATCGTTTTCACCGACTGTTATCCTGCCGCCATTCTCGGTTGTATCATTTTTTTTCCACGATTCAAGAGGGTTACGCATACCGCGCATGGCGCTTTTAAACCCGAAAACTTCTGTATTTTCAAATTTCATTTTTAATCCACTCCTATCTCTCAAGACTTGAAGAAAATCGTTCAGCTTCCTATTTTACAGGCATAACGCCGTATGTATATGGGCGATTTTAGTCAGTCTTTCCCTCCTTTTGCATTTCAATGTATTCATCAAATGTACACATTCTGTCAACAATTGAACCATCCGGCTTAATATCTATAATTCTGTTAGCAACCGTATTTACAAATTCATGGTCATGCGATGAAAAAATCACATTGCCTTTAAATGCTTTAAGACCGTTATTAACAGCTGTAATACTCTCCAAATCAAGGTGGTTTGTAGGCTGGTCAAGAAGAAGAACATTTGAGCCGTACAGCATCATACGCGACAGCATACAGCGTACCTTCTCACCTCCCGAAAGCACCTTTACCTGCTTAAATACATCGTCGCCCGAAAACAACATTCTTCCCAAGAAACCGCGTATATAAGACTCATTCTGAGTTTCAAAGCCTTCTGCGCTGTACTGTCTGAGCCAGTCAACAAGGTTTAAATCACAACCGTCAAAATACGAGCTGTTATCCTTCGGGAAGTAGCTGCGCGAAGTGCTGACACCCCACTTTATGCTTCCGCTGTCAGGCTCGGTTTCCTCTGCTAAAATCTGCATCAGTGCCGTAACCGCGATTTCATTTTCACCTATGACGGCAATTTTATCATCATGATTTAATGTAAATGATATATTGTTCAACAGCGTTTCGCCGTTTACAGTCTTTGAAACCCCGTCAACGGTTAACAGGTCACGTCCTGCTTCCCTGTCCATTTCAAAGCCGACAAACGGATAGCGTCTTGACGAAGCGGGCATTTCCTCAACCGTAAGCTTATCAAGCATTTTTTTACGGCTTGTAGCCTGTTTTGACTTCGACTTATTGGCTGAAAAGCGTTGAATAAAAGTCTGCAATTCCTTAATTTTTTCCTCTGCTTTTTTATTCTGCTGTTTAATCATGCGTTCTATAAGCTGACTGGATTCATACCAAAATTCATAGTTACCGACATACATCTTGATTTTTGTATAGTCAATATCAACGATATGTGTACAAACCACATTGAGAAAATATCTGTCATGCGATACAACTATAACTGTACCCTCATAATCAAGCAGAAAATCTTCAAGCCATTCGATAGCCTGTAAATCAAGATGATTTGTAGGCTCGTCCAAAAGAATTATATCAGGGTTTCCGAACAATGCCTGTGCCAGAAGCACCTTCACCTTATCATTGCCGCTTAAATCCGACATATTGGAATACAGCAGGCTTTCGTCAAGCCCAAGTCCCTGCAATAGCTTTGACGCATTGGAATCAGCTTCCCAGCCGTCCATCTCGGCAAATTCTGCTTCCAGCTCCGCCGCCCTTATTCCGTCCTCATCCGAAAAGTCCTCCTTTTCATAAAGCGCATCCTTTTCCTTCATTATATCATACAGCCTTTTATTACCCATAATTATAGTGTCAAGCACGGTATAGGTGTCATATGCGAAATGGTCCTGCTTTAACACCGACATACGGCAGTTAGGGTCTATGGATACATCGCCTGTTGTAGAGTCTATTTCTCCCGAAAGTATCTTTAAGAATGTAGACTTGCCTGCTCCGTTTGCTCCTATTACACCGTAACAGTTACCGGGCGTAAACTTTAAATTTACATCCGAGAACAGGTTTTGTCCGCTGAAATTAAGGCTTAAATTTGTTACTGTTATCATTATGTATTCCTTTCAATTTAATATTTTTCTTGAAATAACAATAAAATTATACTATAATTAGTGTATAATTGCAAGGGAAAATTACACCTGAAAGGACTTGATATTATGTTAAATATAGGCTGTCATCTGTCAGCGTCAAAGGGTTATCTGAATATGGCAAAAACCGCCGAGAGTATAGATGCAAACACCTTTGCATTCTTCACGCGTAATCCGCGAGGCGGCGCGGCTAAGAACATTGACGAAAACGACGTTAAGGAATTTCTTGAATTTACCGAGCGAAACAATTTTGCAACGCTTGTCGCTCATGCGCCATATACTCTTAACGCCTGCTCAGACAAACCCGAAACGCGCGAATTTGCGCTGAATACCATGCGTGATGACCTTATGCGTATGGAATACACCCCGAATCAATACTATAATTTCCATCCCGGAAGCCATATGAAGCAAGGCGCAGACGCGGGAATTGAAATGATTGCAAAACAGCTTAATGAGGTACTCACAGAAGATATGACAACTACCGTACTGCTTGAAACTATGGCAGGCAAAGGCAGTGAAGTGGGACGTTCCTTTGAAGAACTAAAACAGATAATCAATATGGTAAAGCTTAACGAAAAGCTCGGCGTATGCTTTGATACCTGCCACGTATACGATGCAGGCTATAATATTGTTGAAGACCTTGACGGAGTTCTTGACGAATTTGACCGCATAATAGGTATTGATCGTCTTAAGGCTATTCATATGAATGACAGCAAAAACCCATTTGAAAGCCACAAGGACAGGCATGAAAAAATCGGTGAGGGCAGTATAGGCTTTGATACTATGGTTAATATTATAAATCACCCGAAGTTGCAGGACATTCCGATAATACTTGAAACCCCCAACGAGCTTGACGGTTATGCGCACGAAATTAAAATGCTGAGAAATGCATATAAAAAACAGTGAACAAAAAAATCGGAACAAGTTTCACTTGTTCCGATATGGCGACCCGGATGAGGCTCGAACTCACGACCTCCAGCGTGACAGGCTGGCGTTCTAACCAACTGAACTACCGGGCCATATTGTATTTTATATCGCATTATATTATATGCAGTGTTTATGGATTGTGTTACACGTTGATGTGTTATTCCGTATTTTCCGAAGGAAAATGTTGGTGGGAGTTACAGGGCTCGAACCTGTGACATCCTGCTTGTAAGGCAGACGCTCTCCCAGCTGAGCTAAACTCCCATACACTGCGCTCTAATCAGCGACATGAATTATTATAGCAGAATATAAATTATTTGTCAATAGTTTTTATTTAAAAAAAATTTCTTTTTTTGTTGTTTACATATTTCTTTTTATGCGTATTTGTTGTATAATAATAGGTAAGAACAGACACTGAAAAGGGGGGATTTGTTATGAAGGCTAAAAATAGATTTCTGGCAGCTATACTTATATTCTGTATGACAGTTCTGACCGGCTGTATTCAGCAAAGTGACCCGACAGAAGAGAAGCTTTCGGACAATACTTACGCATTTATATCAAAAAATGTTCAGAACAGCTATATGCAGAAGCTTTATCAGGGTTTTAATGCTGCTTGCCGTGAAGCCGGAGTATCAGCTATATATAAGGCGCCTGTTTCATACATGCCGCAGGAACAGGCAGATATAATAAATGAGCTTATTGAGGCGGGTGTTAAAGGTATTGCCGTTGCAGCAAATGATGAAAATGCTTTAACCGAAGTGTTGCAGAAAGCAATGGATTCGGGTATAAAGGTTGTATCAGTGGATTCGGCGGTAAATGCTTCTGCAAGGCAGGTACACATTCAGCAGGCGGATCCTGACAAGATAGGAAGAACACTTATATCTTCAGCATATGATGCAATCGGAGGACAGGGAGGTATTGCGATTTTATCATCAACCGAACACGCAACAAATCAGAACCTCTGGATTGAGTATATGAAAAAAGAAGTAGAGGAAAATCCTGAAAAATACAGTTCTGCTCCGATTATTGAAGTTGCCTACGGTGACGATGATATAACAAAGTCTACTTCGGAAACACAGCGTCTTTTGCAAAATCCTGAAATAAAAGCAATTGTTGTTCCGACTTCAGTCGGCATTATGGCGGCAGGTGAAGTTATCAGAAATTCAGATTCTGCCGTTAAGCTTATAGGACTGGGAATGCCGTCGCAGATGTCGGAGTTTATTGAGAACGGAACATGTCAGAAAATGTACCTGTGGAATCCGGTCGATACGGGTTATCTGGCGGCTTATGCTCTTAATGCTCTGAATGGTGGTCAGATTACAGGCGCAGAAGGCGATATTTTTACAGCTGGCAGTCTTGGCGAAAAGACAGTTACTGTTGACACAACAGGCGGTACGGAAATAATGCTCGGTGATTTGGTGGAATTTAATAAAGATAATATCAGCGAATGGAAAGATGCTTTTTAAATAGGTAGGAAAATGGGGAAATCAACAAACCAAAAGCTTAAAATACTGTATATAATGCAGTTCTTAAATGATAATACAGACGAAGAACATGCGGTTTCAATGAATGACATAATTTCTATGCTTTCACAGAGGGGCATAACTGCTGAGCGTAAAAGCATTTATGACGATATAGAAATGCTGAAACTGTTCGGAATGGATATTCTGAGCAGGCGCAGTGACCCGAAAGGCTATTATATCGCTTCGCGTGATTTTGAGCTTCCCGAACTTAAGCTTTTAGTTGACGCGGTGCAGTCATCAAAGTTTATTACAGAAAAGAAATCGCGCGAACTTATTGCTAAAATCGAGAGGCTGGCAGGACGCTATCAGGCGCATGAACTGCAAAGTCAGGTTGTAGTATCCGACAGGATAAAAACTATGAATGAAAGTATATATTATAATGTAGATAAAATTCATTCCGCAATATCCCAAAATTCAAAAATCAGCTTTAAATACTGTGAATGGACAACGGAAAAACGTCTTGAACCAAAGAAAAACGGAGAAAAATATGTTGTAAGTCCGTGTGTTTTAACATGGGATAATGAAAATTATTATTTAATTGGTTATGACAGCGGTTCGGAACAAGTCCGTCATTACAGGGTTGATAAAATGCTGTCTATTGAACTTTCGGACGAACCGCGTGACGGAAAAGAATGTTTTGAAAAATTTGATATTGCTATGTTTTCGCGTAAAACCTTCGGTATGTTTGCCGGAAGTGAGCGTGAAATTGAAATACAGTTTTCCAATACTCTGATTGGCGTTGTGATGGATAGGTTCGGAAGT
>CAJTUY010000004.1:29885-75225 GCA_910579415.1 uncultured Clostridia bacterium
AGCAAAAACAGCGGAAATACATTTACTGCGTATCTTCGCGTGGATATAAGCGCGCAGTTTTACGGTTGGCTTTGCGCTCTCGGTTCTGATGCAAAGATAATTTCTCCGGTTGACGAAAAGGAAAAGTTTCTTGATTATATCAATAAAATAACAACAGAATATATATAAAGTGTTTGATTTTTGCTGTAAAATTGGTCAGGTGTCGGGAAATAAGTCAAATATTCTGTAAAAGTTCATAAAAATTATGTTAACCGTGCAGCAATTTTTGGCCAAAAAATGGTTTTATGATTGTTTTTATTGACAAATTAAGTCATAGTGGTATAATAGCCTTTAATAAGGGAACAATTTTAAGGAGAAATTTTCCGATAGATTGGAGGTTTACCATTATGAAACAGTTTTCGTATACTATTACAGGGGAACAGGGACTTCATGCAAGACGTGCCGGAAAGCTCGTTCAGGAGGCGCAGGGCTTCATGTCAAACATTAGTATTGTATATAATCAGAAAATCGAAAATTTAAAAAGACTTTTCACGGTAGCATGTCTTGGTATTAAGCAGGGTGACCTTGTTACAATTAAGGTTGAAGGCAATGATGAGGCAGAGGCTGCGCAAACTTTGGAAAACTACTTCAAAGAAAATCTGTAAAATAAAAACCACCGCAGAGGTGGTTTTTTTATTATTTATATTGAAATAAAAGACAGATATGTTATAATAAATATACTATACAAATGGAGGGATTGGTCCATGAAAGAAATGATATATTCTCAAGATAAATATAGAATGAACTGGATAGAAGGGACTGTTGAATGGGGTACTGTAAAATGCAGGCTTCCGCTTAATGTTGAAGTAAAAAGACACTATGAAGGGAATATCATAAAAGAACAATATATTTTTACAAACAATACAGACAAAGATATATTTACAAAGCTTACCGATATAGGAATATATACTCCTTTTAATGATGATTATACTACTGCCGCCGAGTGTATGACAAATAAATGCCATGCGCATATATGGTGCGGAAATGAAACAGCTTATGTTATGGCTTTAAGAATGGGAGGAGAAGCTCCGCATGCGGGGCTTGTTTTAAATTCAGGAGCAATAGGCGGATATAGTGTGGAACGTGACATGGAAAGAATGAGTAATGACAGAGGTGATTTTATTTTGCATCCATCACCGTTTTCACTTGCCCCCAATGAAAGTTATATGATTTCATGGACGTTATTTCCGCATAACGGCAAAGAGGATTTTTATAAACAGACATCAGTTTACTGTGACAAATTTCTTGATATCCGTGCTGAAAAATATGTATTGTTCAAAGGTGAAAACATAAATGTTGAGATAAAGTCTGATTTTTTATTTAAAGAAAAAGACGTTCATATATTACTTGGTGATAAGAAAGCAGATTTTACTGTAAAAGATAATTCGGTTTTCTTTAAGGTTAATGCAGAAGTTCAGGGTGAAATGAAATATCAGATATGTGTAGGTGGCGTGCATACATATTTAAGACTGCTTGTTTTGCCATCTCTTGGCAATTTGATAAAATCACGCTGTCATTTTATAGCTGAAAAACAGCAGTATAACAATAAAAACAGCAGACTCAACGGCGCATATTTAATTTATGACAATGAGGAAAACTCATTGTTTTATTCTGCACAGTACGATTATAACGGGGGTCGTGAGCGTGTTGGAATGGGACTTTTGCTTGCTCTGTATCTGCAAAATGAAAAAGATGCTGACGCCGAACAATCTCTTTTAAAATATGCTGATTATGTAAAGCGTGAATTGGTTGATGAAAATACGGGTGAAGTATACAACGATTATATGTATGACGGCAGTTATAAACGTCTGTATAATGCGTCCTGGTTTGCATTGTTTTATATTGAATTATATAAGCTTTACAAAAAGCGTGATTATATAACGGTTGCTTATAAAATTCTGATGAATTATTATGAAAACGGCGGTGCGGAGTTTTATCCGATAGAACTGCCGGCTGTTGAAATTATAAGATGTATGGAAACTGAACATATGGAAACGGAAACAATAATGAAGCAATTTATAAAACATGCCGATTTTATTTCCGAAACAGGTACAAATTATCCCAGCTCTGAAGTAAACTATGAGCAAAGTATTGCTGCTCCTGCCGCTGATATATTATTTAAGGTATACAACCTTACAAAAGATAAAAAATATCTGAACGCGGCAGAAAAGCAGCTTGAAGTGCTTGAATTATTTAACGGACTTCAGCCTGACTGCCATTTGTATGAAACAGCTATACGTCATTGGGACGGATACTGGTTCGGTAAAAGAAAAATGTATGGTGATACTTTTCCGCATTACTGGAGTTCACTTACCGGAAATGTATACTTTGAATATGCAAAAATTACGGGAAACGATATGTATATTAAAAAAGCAGAAGCGTCTTACAGAAGTACGCTTAGTCTGTTTATGTCGGATGGCAGCGCGTCCTGTGCATATGTTTATCCTGTTTCTGTGAATGGAGAAAAAGCGGGATTTTACGACCCGTATGCTAATGACCAGGATTGGGGTTTATATTTTATGATGCGATATAACAATCAATAACTGTATGTGTATTCTCATATAAACTTTTTATAAAAATATTGCTTAAAGAGGAATAATGTTATATAATATACGTATCAGCATTTAGGAAGTGATAATTTGAAAACAAAGAGTGTATCAAAAAAATCAGTCATATTGATGGAATTTGACTGGGTTTTATTTATAATAACAGTTCTTTTGGCAATATTCGGAATTGTAATGATATATTCGGCAACGCGCTCGCTGTCATCAAATATTCAGGTAATAGTACAGTCGGGCGCGTTTGTAATCGGCTGCGCGGCAATGCTTGCAACATGTTTTTTTGATTATGAGCAGTTAAAAAATCTGGTTAAACCGGTTTATATTTTTGCAGTAGCAATACTCATACTCGTCCTGCTTATCGGTAAGGGTGAAACAGAATGGGGAGCGAGAAGCTGGATACGTGTCGGACCTATCGGAGTTCAGCCTTCGGAGCTTGCAAAGGTATGCTTCACAATAACATTTTCATATCATTTGTCAAAGGTACATGAAAATATCAATAAGCCTATTGTCCTTTTGGGATTGATTTTGCATATCGGTGTTCTGCTTGGGCTTATTGCGCTTCAGCCTGACGTGGGAAGCGCGCTTGTATTCGTGTTTATGTTTATTTGTTTTATGTTTGTTGCAAAGCTTTCATATAAATATATAATACCGATAAGTATAGTGAGTGCGGCGGCTCTGCCGCTGGTTTACAGATATGTACTGGCAGACCATCAGAAAAACCGTATACAGGTGTTTTTAAATCCCGACCTTGACCCTCTCGGTACAGGATATAATGTTATTCAGTCAAAAATAGCGGCAGGTTCGGGACAGCTTTGGGGTAAAGGTTATTTGCAGGGTACTCAGAACCAGCTCGGTTATCTGCCGGCGAAGCATACGGATTTTATTTTCAGTATTATAAGCGAAGAACTTGGTTTTATAGGCGCTATGATGCTTATTATCGCGCTGTTTGCGCTGATATATAAATGTTTTAAGACAGCACAGAAAGCAGATAATGCTTTCGGACGATACATTTGCGTGGGCGTGGGTTCTATGATGCTGTTCCATGTTTTTGAAAATATCGGCATGTGTATAGGTCTTATGCCTGTTACCGGTATCCCTTTGCCGTTTATCAGTTATGGCGGCACATCGCTGGTGGTTAATATGATTGCTGTCGGGCTTGTACTCAGCGTGTCGTATCATAATAAACCCAGAAGCGTGTTTGACGTATATTAACCTGAAAATAAAGAAAGGGAATTTATGAATATAAATATATATTTTTTGACCTTGACGGCACACTTACCGACCCTCAGGAGGGTATAACAAACTGTGTCAGATATGCTCTGGAAAGTTTCGGTATTTATGAAACAGATTATGCAAAGCTTATGCGTTTTATAGGTCCGCCGTTGGTGTATTCTTTCAGTGAATACTATGGATTTGATGAAGAGAAATCACTTAAGGCAGTAGAAAAATACCGAGAGAGGTTTTCTGCGGTAGGTTTATTTGAAAATAAAGTTTATGACGGAATATATGACGCTCTGCAAAAACTGGTTGACAGTGGTCATATACTTGTGCTTGCAACTTCAAAACCAAAGGTTTTTGCGGACAGAATTATGACAAAATACAGGTTTCGCCCGTATTTTAAGCTCGTCTGCGGTTCTGAGCTTGACGGCACAAGAAACGATAAAAATGAAGTAATAGAATATGCCATAAAAACGCTTGACTGTCCGCGCGATAAGGTTATTATGGTCGGTGACAGAAAGCATGATATAATCGGTGCGCAAAAATGCGGTATTACGTCATGTGGAGTCCGTTTCGGTTATGCGGAAGAAGGTGAGCTGGAGGCGGCGGGCGCAGACTTCATTGCCGATACAATTTCTGAAATGACCGATATTCTTATGCAGAAATAATTGATTTGTATCAGTCCCTGTATCTGGGGTTGTTTGTAAGATACTTATAATAGTCATACAGCATTATCATGCCATCATCGTTCAGACGCGTAAAATCCATCTCAAAATAATCCGGTATCTGAATTTTGTATTCATGGTCGGAAGTGCCGTATACAAAATCAACCGGAACCTTATATATCCTGCACATATGTTTTACATAAAAGAAATCGGGAGTGCGGGTGCCATGTTCCCAGTTGGCGATGGATGAGCGGGTAAGACCGAGCCTTTTAGCAATTTCACTTTGTGTATACCCGTTCTTTTGTCTTAATTCTTTTAAACGCATGCCAATAGCTTGATTTGAGAAATCTCCTTTTGTTTTTTTCATGTTAATGTCCTCCTTTGTATTTTTCTTTATTTTATCATAAGTTGTCGTAAAATGCAATAAAAAAGTGACACAAAATGTCACTTATGATATGTTTCGTTATTATTTATTTTAAAAACTCTGTAAAGCTGCTCTAAAAGTACCACACGTATAAGCTGATGCGGGAAAGTAATCTGACCAAAGCTCAAACGAAGCTGTGACCTTGATTTGACGGCGTCACATAAACCGAGCGAGCCTCCTATGATGAACGTAATATTGCTTGAAATCATTGAAATATCGGCAATTTTTTTAGCCAAATCCAATGAGGAAAGCTCTTTTCCTTCGACACACAGTGTCACAGTAAAAGAGGAGGGAGGAAGTTTTGACAGGATTTTTTCGCCTTCTTTTTGTTTGATTGCTTCCATTTCCTTTTCAGACGCATTGTCCGGAATTTTTTCATCAGTCACTTCAATAATATTAAGCTTTACGAAGCGTGAAAGCCGTTTTGAGTATTCGCTTATTGCTTCGGAAAAATATTTTTCTTTGATTTTTCCGACACATATTATATTTATATTCATATTTACCTCTTAAAAAGTGTGGGTTTATACCTGTCTGCAACTTGCAGGGTTACATCGTTTCCGATATTAACTCCCGAACGTGTAAGCAGGTTATAGCTTTCGAGCATTGCGATTTCGGGACGGTTATTTTCCTGACTCAGGTGACCGAGCATAATATGTTCTGTCCCGTTTTGGATAAGAGTAAGAGCTGTCTGCGCCGCGACATCATTTGACAGATGCCCGAAATCTCCTAAAATTCTTTGTTTTAAAGGGAACGGATATGAACCGCACCGCAGCATTTCAACGTCATGATTAGACTCTAACAGCACATGCTTACAGCCTTTGATACTATCTAAAATATTATCGTTCATTCTGCCTATATCTGTTGCGAGCGCATGACGTTCACCGTTCATACTGAAGGTAAATCCGACAGGCTCCGAAGCGTCGTGTGGTATACTGAACGGCATTATGCCTATATTTCCGATTTCAAACGGTACGCTGTCTTTTATAATATGTATGTTTTCATCAGCTATTTTGCCTGCGTCCATATGTAAGTGGGTACCTTTTGTAGCATAAACGGGTATATTATAGCGGCGCGAGATAACTCCCGCGCCCTTTGTGTGGTCAATATGTTCATGTGTAATTAAAAGCGCGTCTATGTTTTCGGGAAGCTCATCTATTGAGTGGAGCGCATCTTTTAGCTTTGTGCCGGACATTCCACAGTCAATAAGTAGATTTGTTTTTCCGTCCGAAATAAATGCTGCATTTCCCGATGAACCGCTTATAAGTGAAATAAATTTTATCATTGCCTTTAATCCAATATATCATCAACGACTTGTACACGCTGTATATCGCCGCCTAAGCTTACAAATTTCTCTTCAAAGTTTTCATATCCTCTGTCGATATGATAAATATCTGTTATTTCGGTTGTGCCTTCGGCAACAAGACCTGCAATAATCATTGCCGCTCCTGCCCTGAGGTCAGTGGCCCTGACCTGCGTGCCAATCAGCCTGTCCACACCGTCAATAATGGCAAGCTTGCCTTCGACACGTATATCCGCTCCCATACGCTTCAGCTCGTTTACATATCTGAAACGGTTTTCCCATACACCCTCACGGGCAGTGCTTGTACCCTCGATTGTTGTAAGGAATGCAACAAGCTGGGGCTGCATGTCGGTGGGAAATCCGGGATACGGAAGCGCGCTGAAGTTTATGCGTCTGAGTTTTTTGTTTTCATCTACCCAGACCCTTACGCTGTCTTCGCTGTCGCTTACATTTACGCCGGCTTCAATCAGCTTGGCGCTTATAATTTCAAGGTGTCGCGGTATTACATTTTTAAGCGTTACATCTCCGCGTGTTGCGGCAGCGGCAACCATGAAGGTTCCTGCTTCTATCTGGTCCGGAATTATTGTGTATGAACCGCCGTGAAGATTTTTTGTGCCTTTGATTTTGATTGTGTCGGTACCTGCACCGCGTATATTTGCGCCTGCGTTATTGAGGAAGTTTGCGAGGTCAACTATATGCGGTTCTTTTGCCGCATTTTCTATAACCGTAAGTCCGTCCGCGCATGTTGCCGCAAGCATTGCGTTTATAGTTGCGCCCACTGTTACAACGTCAAAGAATATGCTTCCGCCTTTGAGAGTTTCGGCATTTCCGTTTATAACTCCGCGTGATGTATCTATATCAGCGCCCAGAGCCTCGAAGCTTTTTATGTGCTGGTCAATAGGACGTGTGCCGAAGTCACAGCCTCCGGGAGGGTCGACGCTGAAACGCGAAAAACGTCCGAGAAGCGCGCCCATAAGATAGCTTGAGCCTCTCATGCGTCTTGTAAGGTCGCGTGACGGAACATATGAATTTGCATTTGTACAATCTATTTCAACAGTATTTTTATCAATATATTTTACGTCGGCGTTAAGTTGTTTAAGTATTCTTAAAAACAACTTTACGTCCTTTATATCGGGCAGATTTTCAATTCTGCAAACATCCTTAACCAAAAGACATGCAGGCAATATTGCAACGGCTGCATTTTTTGCGCCGCTTATGCTAACCTCGCCGTGAAGCCTGTTTCCACCCCTTACTAAGAGCTTCTCCAATCAATACACCCCTTCACAATCTATTCATATCATAATATACTAATTTATAGTATAACAGAAAATCCAAAAAAAAGCAATTTATTTATTAAAAAATTACAAAAAAATATGCAGCGAAAAAAAACAGCCTGCCGGCGGCAAGCTGTCCTATCTTTAATGCAATCAAACTGCGCGCTCTACCTTTCCGCTGCGAAGGCAACGAGTGCAAACGTGAATTGATTTAACCGAACCATTGACAACGGCTCTTACTTTTCTTACATTGGGCTTCCAAGTTCTGTTAGAACGTCTGTGAGAGTGGCTGACCTTAATACCGAACGCTACGCCCTTACCGCAAACATCACATTTTGCCATTTTAAAACACCTCCTAATATCTTTTAAAAACATCAGAAGCTATTTTAACATAAACTTTTTAATATTGCAAGCGTTTTATGACTTTTTTGTGAATTTTTTTTAAAAATTATGTTTTTGCACATAACAACATATAAATGTAAAGTAAAAGTTATCTATTTTTTATTGAAAAAATTGCGCAAATAAGGTATAATATACAATAGGGTATTTTAGAAATATCGGAAAGGCGGATTTTTTTAATGACAACAGATGAATACAAGATTCCACTCACAAAGATAATAGAGGAATTTGAGCTGGAGAGAATTTACGAAACGAACGGTATGGACTCCGTTATGATAGCACGTACCGATGTAAACAGACCCGGACTTCAGATGGTGGGATTTTTTGATTATTTCGATAACAGCCGTATTCAGATTATGGGTAAGGTTGAGTTTACTTATCTTGAACAGTTCGGGGCAGATGAAAGAGCGGTAAAAATAGAAAAACTGTTTTCACAGGGAATTCCCGCGCTTATCATAACTCGCGGCTTGCAGATTTTTCCCGAAATGCTCGAAATGGCGGAAAAATATAATATACCGCTTCTGAGAAGTGAGAGTGCCACATCTGCGTTTATGAGTGCGCTTATCGCTTATCTTAATGTAGAGCTTGCGCCCAGACGTACGCGTCACGGAGTGCTTGTTGAGGTTTACGGTGAGGGTATTCTTATAATGGGCGAAAGCGGTGTAGGCAAGAGTGAAACTGCGATTGAGCTTGTAAAGCGCGGTCACCGCCTTGTTGCGGACGATGCTGTTGAGATTAAGCGTGTTTCCGACAATACGCTTGTCGGTTCGTCGCCTGAAATTATACGTCATTTTGTTGAGCTTCGCGGTATAGGCATAATCGATGTTAAGGAGATTTTCGGTATAGGCGCTGTTAAGGATACGGAAAATATCGATATGATTATTCATCTTGAGCCTTGGGAAGAGGGAAAACAGTATGACAGACTCGGTATGGTAGATGAATTTACAAATATTATGGGTATAAACGTACCATCCCTTACTATACCTGTTAAGCTCGGACGAAATCTTGCGGTTATTGTTGAGGTTGCTTCAATGAATAACCGTCAGAAGCGTATGGGCTATAATGCGGCTGTCGAGCTTAATAACAGATTGATGCACCAGATGGAGAGTCAGTTAAATTTATAAAGAGGTACAAAATGAATATACTTTTAGACACACATACACATACAATCGCAAGTACGCATGCTTATTCAACAGTGTTGGAAATGGCGGCGCAGGCAAAGAAAGCGGGTTTGGAGGCAATTGCAATAACCGACCATGCTCCTGCAATTCCCGACGGCGCGCATTCGTGGCACTTTCAGAATTTAAAGGCAGTGCCTCGTGAAATTGACGGTGTAAAAATTTTATATGGCGCAGAGGTCAATATACTTGACCTTGAGGGTAATATTGACCTTGAAGAAGACGTTTTAAAAAATATGGATGTTGTCAATGCAAGTATTCATCGTCCATGTTATAGAGATATTGATGCAGAGGACCACACAAGCGCGTATCTGAACATAGTCAATAATCCTTTTATTGATATTATATGCCACAGCGGTTCACCGAAATTTTCATATGATTACGAGCGTGTGATTGAGCTTGCAGGGAAAAATAACAAGCTTATTGAGATAAACAATCACTCATTTTTTGTGAGGAAGGCAAGTGTACCTAATTGCAGAAAAATTGCCGAAATATGCAAAGAAAAAGGTGTGGGAATAGTTGTTTCGTCCGATGCGCATATATCCTTTGAGCTGGGCGATTACAGTCACGCGCTTAACATGCTTAAGGAAATTGCTTTTCCCGAAAAGCTTATAATGAACAGAAGCTTAAAAGCCTTTGAGGAATTTATGAAAGATAAAGGCAAGAAATTATTTGCGTGGGGTTACTGAGTTTGAAAAAAATTTTTAAACCGGGTATCGGAGGTATATATGTTAAATAAAGAAAAGCTTTTGACTGTAACAGATAACGTACTTTTTGACGAAGATATGAAAAAACACACGAGCTTTCGTATAGGCGGTTCGGCTGACGCGTTTGTATCGCCTGAAAGCGCGCTGGAAATAGAAAAGATAATTTGTTTCTGCCGTGATACGGACACGCCGTATATAATAATGGGCAATGGTTCCAATATACTTGTAAGTGATAAAGGAATACGCGGCGTTGTAATTCATATAGGAAGCGGTATGTCGAAATGCCGTATTGAGGATTGTGACGTATATGCGGACGCCGGAATTTTAATGTCATCTCTTTCAAAAAAGCTGCTGGAGGAAAATCTCGCAGGTTTTGAATTTGCATCGGGAATACCGGGTACACTCGGCGGCGGTATTTTTATGAACGCAGGTGCATACGGCGGTGAATTAAAGGACATAATCGAAAGTGTAACCTTTATTTGTCCGGATGGTATGATTAAAACGGAAGCCGCTGAAAATCTTGATTTTTCGTACAGACACAGTATGTTTCAGCGGGGAGAGTACATAATTCTGTCATGTAAGCTGAAGCTTAAAAAGGGTAATTATGAGGATATAAAAGCTCTGATGTCAGATTATAATTCGCGGAGGGCTGAAAAGCAGCCGCTGAACCTGCCGTCGGCAGGAAGCACGTTTAAGCGTCCCGAAGGTTATTTTGCAGGTAAACTTATACAGGACGCAGGTCTTATGGGATTTTCAATAGGCGGCGCTCAGGTGAGCGAAAAGCATGCCGGCTTTGTTGTAAACAAGGGCGGCGCAACGGCAAAGGATGTACTTGATTTAATAGAACATGTACAAAATACGGTATGGAATAAATTCGGGGTGGATTTGGAACCTGAAGTCAGATTTGCAGGCGAGGAGTAGAAGGTTAATGCAGTATACAATTGTAACGGGAATGTCGGGAAGCGGAAAGACAAGAGTAATAAGATATCTTGAGGATATGGGCTATTTTTGTATAGATAATATGCCCCCTGTTCTGATACCCAAATTTTCTGAAATGCTTTCAAGCGTAAACGGTAATTTTAACAATGTAGCGCTTGTAATAGATATACGTGTAGGCGATATGATAAACGAGCTTATCTCACAGATAAAGGAGCTTAAAAATAAGGGTTACGATTGCAGGCTGCTGTACCTTAATGCTGATGATGAAACGCTTGTAAAGCGTTATAAGGAACAAAGACGTCCGCATCCTCTGGACAATGCAAACGGTCTTTTGGCATCAATTCAGCAGGAACGCGAAATGCTGACGGCTCTTTACAATGCGGCGGATTATGTTATTGATACGTCGCGTCTGAGCGCGCAGGATTTATTAAAGGAGCTGAAGGAGCTGTATGCGTCAAAAGACGCTAAGCAAGGGCTTGAAATAAACGTAATGGCATTTGGTTTTAAATATGGTATGCCGCTTGATGCAGACCTTGTTTTTGACGTACGCTGTTTTCCAAATCCGTTCTATATTGATGAATTAAAGCATAAAACAGGTAATGACAAAGATGTACAGGATTATGTTATGAGCTTTAAAACAGCGGTTGAATTTATGGAAAAGCTTCAGGATATGATGGCATTTATGATACCCCTTTATATTGAGGAGGGTAAGGTGTCACTCAGTATTGCCATCGGCTGTACGGGCGGTAAGCACAGAAGCGTTACAATGACAAACAGGCTTGCGGACTATCTTAAAACGTTGGATTACAGCGTAAATGTAACATATCGGGACATCGGACGTGAATAGGCGGACATTTAGCGTTTGCTGAACTTTGAAAGGAATTTCTATTATGGATACAGACACACGGGTTGTAGCCATAGGCGGCGGAACAGGACTTTCCACTATGCTTAAAGGCTTGAAATTACATACTCACAATATAACGGCGGTTGTGACTGTCGCGGATGACGGCGGCTCGTCGGGAATGTTAAGAAATGATTTGGGAATGCTTGCTCCGGGCGATGTGCGCAACTGTGTATCGGCGCTTGCAGAGGTTGACCCTGTTCTGGGCGAATTGTTAAATTTTCGTTTTAAGGAAGGCGGCTTAAAAGGTCACAGTCTGGGCAATCTGTTTCTTGCCGCATTGAATGAAACCTCGTCAAGCTTTGATGAAGCGGTAAAAAAATTCAGCCGTCTGGCAGGTATCATAGGCGCGGTTTTTCCTGTTACCAATGAGGCGGTAACCCTGAGCGCGCTGCTCAATAACGGTACGCTGATAAACGGTGAATCGCATATAGGAATACACCGCGACGGGATTAACAGCGGTATTGACATGGTCATGCTTAATCCCGAAAAACCGAAGGCGGTTGACGGTGTAATTCGGGCAATCAGTCAGGCAGATATTATTGTTTTGGGTCCGGGAAGTCTTTATACAAGTATTATACCCAATCTGCTTGTGGACGGTGTGTCAGATGCAATCAGAGAAAGCCGCGCGGTTAAGATTTATGTATGCAATATAATGAGTCAGGCAGGTGAAACGGAGGGTTACAGCGCGTATGATCATTTATCGGCAATAGAGCGTCATTCATACGAGGGAATTGCCGATATTGTAATTACTAACAACGCGCCGATACCCGACGGTCTGAAGGATAAATATGCGCTTGAATACGCGCACGAGGTAATTATTGACGAAGATAAAATATTAAAGCGCGCAAAGCTTGTTCAGGGTAATCTGCTGCTTGTAAGAAATGACAGGATACGTCATAATTTCAGCCGCCTGGCAAGAACGATAATTTCTTTAAAAAACCTGTCTTAAAATATTGGAAGGGACTGTACAAAGGTGTCATTTTCATCAGAGATAAAAGAAAAGCTGTGCCGGACGGTATATGAATGTCCGAGCTGCGCCATGAATGAAACGGCAGGTGCGCTTGCATTTGGTGGTATTGTCAGCGAAAGCAGAATAAGCTTTAGGGCGGAGAATAAATGCGTTATAAACCGGGTTAAGCAATCTATTTTTGAAGCCTTCGGTATTGACGCGGAAATTAAATCTATGCCGAAGCTTGAAAGACTTAATATAGAGGACAGATATAAAACTGAAAATATAATCGGCGGTATATCTCTTTGCAGTGATATACCGTTTTTATGCTGCCGCGCGGCTTTTGTAAGAGGCGCGTTTCTGGGCGGCGGCAGCGTTACAGACCCAAACAAGGGTTATCACATGGAATTTAACACGCGTGATGAAAAAGCTGCCGGGCTTCTTTGTAAAATCCTGAAAACAGATAATTTTTCTTCAAAAATTACTAACCGTAAGGGTAATTATGTTGTGTATATTAAGGGAAGCGAAGAAATTGCGGATATTCTGGGGTATATGGGAGCGCCGCAGGGTGCGCTGGAGCTTTTCAGCATACAGGTTGAGCGTGAAATGCGGAATGATATAAACAGACGCGTCAATTGTGAAAACGCCAATACAAATAAATCGGCGCGTGCTTCGTCAAAGCATTTGTTTGCGATAAAGAAAATACGCGCATCGGGGGAAATGAAAAAACTGCCTGAGGTTCTGAGAGAAATAGCCGAGCTTCGAGAGGAATATCCGGAAGATAGTCTTAAGGAACTGGGTGAAAAGACTAATCCTCCGATAGGTAAATCGGGAGTTAACCACAGACTCAACAGGATTTTGGAAATAGCTGATAATATTTAAACCAATTTCAAAAATTCGTCAAGACAAGGCAAACTAGGCGGCGATGTATTGTGATACCTAAAACGTTGTTTAACGCAGTATTTGGCGGAATTGTGAAAGAATTATAGGAGTGAACAATATGGATTTTTGTCATTTACACACTCATACGGAGTACAGCCTGCTTGACGGTGAAGCGAACATCAAAAAGCTTATTTCACGCGTAAAAGAGCTTGGAATGACTTCATGCGCAATTACCGATCACGGCTCAATGTATGGCGTAGTCGATTTTTACCGGGAGGCTAAGGCTCAGGGTATACATCCGGTAATAGGCTGTGAGGTATATATGGCTCCGAGAAGCCGTTTTGAAAAAGTGCATGACATCGACAATAAGACAAGCCATTTAATTCTTCTTGCCGAAAATCAGACAGGCTATAAAAACCTTATAAAAATGGTTTCAAGCGGATATATTGACGGCTTTTATTATAAGCCGAGAATAGATTTTGAGCTGCTGCGGGAAAACAGCGAGGGTATTATTGCGCTGTCGGCATGTCTGGCAGGCGAGGTGCCTAAGGCTATCCTGAGCGGCAATTACGACAGAGCAAAGGAAATTGTCGAAAAATATGTTGAAGTGCTTGGCAAGGATAATTATTTCCTTGAAATACAGGACCACAGTATAGCTGAACAAAAACGGATAATACCTGAGATAATAAAGCTTGGTCAGGAAACAGGCATAGGAATTGTCGCGACTAACGATATACATTACCTCAAAAAAGAGGACGCTAAATATCAGGACGTTCTGATGTGTATTCAGATGGAAAAAACCGTTGACGACCCTGACAGAATGAAATTTGAAACGGAGGAATTTTATATAAAATCGCCTGAGGAAATGGCGGACTTGTTTGAGTATATCCCCGAAGCGCTGGAAAATACCGTTAAGATTGCGCGCAGGTGTAATGTGGATTTTGATTTTGAAACAAGACATCTTCCTTCATATGCCGTACCTGACGGTCAGGACGCGTTTGAGTATTTGACAAAGCTTTGTAAAGAGGGACTGGAAAAACGTTATTCGCCTGTTCCCGACGAGCTTCGCGAACGTCTTCAGTATGAGCTTGACGTTATAAAAAATATGGGTTTTGTCGATTATTTTCTGATTGTGTGGGACTTTATCCACTTCGCTAAAAACAACGGAGTAACCGTAGGACCGGGACGAGGAAGCGCGGCAGGCAGTATCGTTTCCTATGCGCTCGGAATAACTACGGTTGACCCTATAAAATACGGACTTATTTTTGAGCGGTTTTTAAATCCCGAGCGAGTAAGTATGCCGGATATTGATATTGATTTTGCGCCCGAAGGACGTCAGAAGGTTATAGATTATGTTGTAGAAAAATACGGCGAAGGTCAGGTGGCGCAGATAATTACCTTCGGTACAATGAAGGCAAAGCTTGCAATACGCGATGTGGGACGCGCCCTTAATATCCCGTATGCTGAGGTTGACAGGGTTGCAAAGCTTGTGCCGTTTGACCTTAAAATGACAATAGAGAAAGCGATTGATATAAGCACGGAGCTTAAAACGCTTTATGAAAACGACCCTAAAATAAAGGAGCTTCTCGATACTTCAATGGCGCTTGAAGGGCTTCCGCGTCATGCGTCAACGCATGCGGCAGGCGTTGTTATAACGAGCGAGCCTATTGTGAATTATGTGCCGCTTCAGCTTAATGCCGATAATTTTATAACAACGCAGTTTACAAAGGACACAGTGGAAAATCTCGGACTGCTGAAAATGGACTTTTTAGGGCTTAGAAACCTTACGGTAATTGAAAATGCAGTTAAAATAATAAAGAAAACGCGCGGCATTGACCTTGATATTGATAATATTGATTATAACAGTCCGGAGGTTTATGAGCTTATTTCTTCGGGTAATACTGACGGCGTGTTTCAGCTTGAAAGCGCGGGTATGCAGTCATTTATGCAGGAATTAAAGCCTGACAGTCTTGAGGATGTTATAGCAGGTATCGCGCTTTACCGTCCGGGACCGATGGAACAAATTCCGCGTTACATCAAAAGTAAAAAAAATCCTGAAACAATAAAATATAAGCATCCGCTTTTAAAGGATATTCTGGACGTAACCTACGGCTGTATGGTATATCAGGAGCAGGTTTTGGAGATTGTGCGTCTTCTTGCCGGATATTCACTCGGAAAAGCTGACCAGATGCGCCGTACGATAAGTAAGAAAAAAGCAGACCAAATGGTAATTGAGCGTAAAAATTTTATCTATGGAAGCGATGACGGTGAAATTCCGGGTTGTATTAAAAACGGAATAGACGAAGCGACTGCTGTTTCAATTTTTGATGAAATAAACGATTTCGCAAATTATGCGTTTAACAAGTCGCATGCGGCGGCATATGCTTTTGTAACATATCAGACTGCGTACTTAAAGACATTTTATCCTGTTGAATATATGGCTTCGCTTATTTCAAGCATTGACTATTTGGATAAAATAAATCATTATATAGCAAACTGTAAGGATATGAATATCGACCGTCTGCCTCCTGATGTGAATAAAAGTGAGGACACATTTACGGTTGAAAACGGTGCAATACGTTTTGGACTTTCGGCAGTTAAAAATGTGGGACGTGCTATGATAGTAAATCTTGTTGCCGAGCGTAATGCAAACGGTGAATTTAAGAGCTTTTCCGATTTTATCGAGCGAATGACGGGACGCGATATTAACAAGCGTGCTGTCGAGGGTCTTATTTCCTGCGGCGCGTTTGACTCAATGGGAATTAAACGTTCACAGCTTATCGCTGTATATGAACGGGCAATTGAAGGTGAGGCAAGGTCTGCGCGTGACAATGTGGCAGGACAAATGTCATTATTCGATACGGCTGAGGAGGAAACGGAAATGGAGTTTCCCGACATTCCCGAATTTGACCGCAAAACGCTTCTGAAAATGGAAAAACAGTCAACAGGTCTTTATTTTTCCGGTCACCCGATGGAGGAATATGAGGATAAAATCAAAAAACTTACAAAGTATAATATAAGCGACATTCTTACAAGCGTTCACCGTGACGAGGACGGCAACTATCATGCGGTTGACGGTAAAATCAAAGATGGAGATATGCTGGTAATCTGCGGAGCGATTGCATCAAGAAAAAATAAAACAACGCGCCAGAATGCGCAGATGGCGTTTTTGAATTTGGAGGATATATACGGTTCTGTCGAGTGTATAGTATTTCCTAAGGTACTTTCGGAATATTCGCCTGTTTTGCAGGAAGACAGTCTTGTCGCAGTATCATGCAGGCTGTCGGTACGCGAGGACGAGGAACCGAAGCTTCTGATGCAGACGGTTTTGCCGCTTGATGAGGCGCTGTCGGCTAAGAAGGATATAAAACGTCTGTATATTCAGCTTGAAACGCGCAGCAGCGATATACTGAAGGAAGTCGAGGAGGCGCTTATGCCGTATCAGGGCGATATGGAGGTACGGCTGTTCTTTAAGGACACAAAAAAAATGGCGGCAGTACCGCGCAGACTGTATTTTAACGGCACTGAAAATGCGCTTTTCGATTTAAAGAGTATATTCGGTGACGACAATGTCGTAATCAAATAGTAAAAATGACCAAAATAATAGTAGTGCAGGGTGAATATTTTAATGTATTTACTCTTGAAATATTGACAGAAATGCTATATTATATTATATATGCGATATTTTTGTTTGTCCGGGTTTTGAGGACAGAAAGGGAAAAATATGGAAGAGTATATAGTTGTAAAGGCTCTTGAGGACGGAGTTAATATTATAGGTCTTACAAGCGGCAAGGACACCAAATTTCACCATACAGAAAAGCTTGACAAGGGTGAGGTGTTTCTGGCACAGTTTACTGAAATGACTACTGCGATAAAAGTAAACGGTTCGGCTGAAATATATACAAAACACGGTAAGCTTACATCAGATAAGCGATAATCCGTATGAGGAGGATAATGTCATGTGGACAGTAGTATATATATCACAGTCGATTGAAACTGCGCAAAAGCTTATAGACGCGCTTTCTCAAAACGGCATAATATCTCAGATGAGACGCGCGCGCAGCGAGGAGGACAAATGCGGCTGTTATGAGGTGCTTGTTCCGAATACAGAGCTTGCGGCGGCACAGGATTTGATTATTGAAAATGAATTATTTTAATTTTCGTGGGAGGATAAAAGGCTATGGAAAATAAGAATGTAAGAACAATCGGAGTTTTAACCAGCGGCGGCGACGCTCCCGGAATGAACGCCGCAATCCGTGCAGTTGTCAGAGTAGGCGCTTATTACGGACTGAAGGTATTCGGTGTAAGACGCGGTTACAACGGTCTTATAAACGGCGAGCTTGTAGAGCTTAATGCAAGAAGCGTTTCTGAAACGCTGCAAAGAGGCGGTACAATTTTGCAGACAGCGCGCTGTCTTGAATTTAAAGAGCCTGAGGGCGTAAAGAAGGCTGTTGAGATTGCAAAGGTATTCGGTCTGGACGGACTTGTAGTAATAGGCGGCGACGGTTCATTCAGAGGCGCAAAGGATTTGTGCGCAGCAGGACTTCCCACAATCGCGCTTCCCGGAACAATTGACAACGACATAAGCTGCAGTGAATATACTGTGGGATATGATACATGTCTTAATACCGTTAAGGACGCGGTGGATAAAATCAGAGATACGGCTCAGAGCCATGAGCGCTGTTCTATAATAGAGGTTATGGGACGCGCGGCAGGATATATTGCAATACAGGCAGGTATTGCCTGCGGCGCTGAAGTTGTGCTTGTTCCTGAAAGAGAATGGGATTTTGACGAGGACGTACTTCGTCCTATTCTTGAAAGTAAGTCAAGAGGTAAGAAACATTCTATTATAGTTGTTGCCGAAGGTATCGGCGGCGTAATTGAAATGGCTAAGGAAATTGAAGAAAAGACAGGTATTGAATCAAGAGCTACAATTCTGGGTCATGTTCAGAGAGGCGGAAGCCCGACAGTGCGTGACAGAGTGGTTGCAAGCGAGATGGGCGGCAGGGCCGTTGAACTGCTGCTTGAAGGTAAGCAGAACAGAATAGTTTGTATGCGTGACCACAAAATTGTTGATGTTGATATTGAAGAAGGTCTTGCAATGGAAAAGGAGCTTCCTCAGCAGCTTGTTGATTTGGCTAAGAAATTATCTGTTTAATCTATTCGGGGTTGTTGCATTGTATATGAAACAACCCCTTTTAAGTATTTATTAAAAATCGGGAGGATAATATGAGAAGGACAAAAATTATCTGTACAATGGGACCTGCAACAGACAGCGAAGAAGTATTAAAGGATTTAATGCTTGCAGGTATGGACGTTGCGCGTCTTAATTTTTCGCACGGTACTCATGAAGAAGCGCTGGAGAGAATTAACCGTATAAAAAAGGTCAGGGAGGAGCTGGATATTCCGGTTGCGATTTTGCTTGATACAAAGGGACCTGAGGTAAGGGTTAAGGACTTTAAGGAGGGCAAGGTTACACTTAAAGAAGGTCAGAAATTCACGCTATGTACAGATGACGTTGAAGGTGACGAAACGCAGGTTTCCGTTACATACGCAAACCTTCCCAATGATGTAAGAGTAGGAAACCGTATTCTTATCGACGACGGTCTTATTGAAATGGAAGTCCTGAGCATTAAGGGTAAGCGTATACTGTGTCAGGTTAAAAACGGCGGTGTCGTATCAAACAAAAAGGGCGTAAATATTCCGAATGTATCGCTTTCAATGCCGTATATGAGCCGTAAGGACACTGAGGATATTTTATTCGGAATAGAGAATGATGTTGATTTTATCGCCGCATCATTTGTAAGAACGGCTGACGATATAAAAGAGATAAAAAGTCTTCTTAATAATAACGGCGGCAGAAATATCCGTATAATTGCAAAGATAGAAAATGCGGAGGGCGTACAGAATATTGATGATATAGTACGTGAAACTCACGGCATAATGGTTGCAAGAGGTGATATGGGCGTAGAAATCGACATGCAGGATTTGCCCGTAATACAGAAGCGTCTTATAAAGAAAACCTACCGCGCAGGCAAGGTTGTTATTACAGCTACGCAAATGCTGGATTCGATGATTAGAAATCCGCGTCCTACGCGCGCGGAAACCACCGACGTTGCCAACGCTATTTATGACGGTACAAGCGCGATTATGCTTTCGGGCGAAACGGCAATCGGCAAGTATCCTGTTGAAACCGTAAAAACAATGGCGTCAATCGCCGAGCGTACGGAAAACGATATTGACTATGTAAAGCGTCTGGAAAGAATGAATTTTGACTCGCGTATGGACGTTACAAACGCTATAAGTCATGCTACGTGTACAACAGCGCATGACCTGCGCGCGTCGGCTATTATCGCGCTTACTTATTCGGGCGGCACAGCTATGCAGCTTTCGCGTTTCCGTCCGTCATGTCCGATTATTGCCCCGACCTTAAGCGTTAAGGCAAGACGTCAGCTTAATCTGTCGTGGGGAGTAATTCCTATTATGAGCGAAGCGAGAAGCAATACCGACGAACTTTTTGACCATGCTGTTGAATGCGCGCAGAAAACAGGACTTATAAAGGACGGCGAGCTTGTCGTTATTACAGGCGGCGCGCCTATGGGCGTTGCGGGTACGACCAATATTATGAAGGTACATCTTGTAGGTCATATACTTGTAAACGGAAAAGGTCTTGACGCGCTTAACACAACAGCCAATGTATGTGTTGCCACAAGCTTTGACGAGCTTGAAAAGAATTTCTGCGACGGCGATATTGTTGTTACAAATAATATTACAAACGATATGATTTCAATTATGCGAAAAGCCGCAGGTATCATAAGCGAGGAAACAGGCGAGGCAAACAATGCAAAAGTGCTTGCGGCGGCTCTGGATATTCCCGTTATTGTTGCGGCGGCAGGCGCGACAAAGGTTCTTAAAAGCGGCACGACCATTACTATGGACGCGAAATGCGGACTTGTATATTCAGGGACGGAAAACATTCAATAGAACTGAAAAAATGCCGTTTACTGCATTTTTCCGGAGGTTTGAAAGGGAGTTGTTGTTATGTCATTTATAAGCGAAACAAATCTTACCGTAAGATATGCCGAAACGGACATGATGGGAATTGTGCATCATTCCCGTTATTATCCGTGGTTTGAGGTGGCGCGTACAGATTTTATTAAGAAAAGCGGCATGAGCTATACGGAAATGGAAAATATGGGTATACTGCTTCCGCTTACCGAAACGGCGGCAAAATATTATTACGGACTTCGCTATGAAGATGAAGTGGTAGTAAAATGCTGTCTTACAAAGCTTACTGTGGCGCGGTGCGAGTTTAAGTATGAGGTATATAAAAAGCCTGAAATGAAGCTTATGACAACGGGTAAAACAGGTCATGGCTTTGTAAATAAGGAATTTGTGCCGATAAATTTAAAAAAGCTTTATCCCGATATATGGAATAGCCTGAACGACCTTTTGTATAAGGAGAATTGATTATGAAAATAGTTGTTTTGGACGCGAAAACACTCGGCGGCGATATGGAGTTCAGTCAGTTTGATAAATTCGGCGAGGTTCAGGTTTATCAGACAACGTCGGCTTTACAGCTTGAAGACAGAATAAAGGATGCGGATGTTATAATAGTAAATAAGATTAAGCTTGATGAAAACAATCTGAAAAATGCGAAAAAACTTAAGCTTATCTGTGTTACGGCAACGGGCTATGATAATATTGATACAACATATTGCTGGCATAGGGAAATTGCCGTCTGTAATGTAAAGGGTTACTCCACAAGCTCTGTCGCTCAGGTGACTGCGGCAATGGCTCTGTCGCTTGTAACGCATCTTAACGCATTTGACAGCTATGTAAAGGACGGCAGGTATACGGAAAGCGGCGTACAGAACCGCCTGAAACCGTATTTTCATGAGCTTAACGGAATGACATGGGGAATTGTCGGTTACGGCAATATCGGAAAGCGCGTCGCGCAGATAGCGTCGGCGCTCGGAGCAAAGACGCTTATAAATCCGCATAGGGTAAGAGATGGGTTTGATTATTCCACGCTTGACGAGGTATGCGGAAATTCGGATATTATTTCGGTGCATGTTCCGCTTACCGCCGAAACGCGCGGAATGATTGACGAAAAGCATATTGCAATGATGAAAAAAACAGCTGTATTTATTAACGTATCACGCGGAGCTGTTGCGGATGAGGAAGCGTTAACAAACGCAATTCAGGATGGCAGGCTCGGCGGCTTGGGTATTGACGTATATTCGGAGGAACCGCTTGCAAAGGACAGTCCGTATAATAAGATTTTGCATAAAAAGAATGTTATTTTTACGCCGCATATGGCATGGGGCGCATATGAAGCGCGTAAACGCTGTATAGATGAAATTGAAAAGAATATTGAAACATTCTTTATGGGCGGTACGCGTAACAGAGTGGATATTTAAAAAGGGACGTAAGTCCCTTTTTTGTTTTGACAAACTTCGGGGAATGTGATACAATAAATATGCTAAAAATCAAAATTTAATATCTATTGCCATAAATGCAAATAATCAGTATATGTTTTGTGAAAAACGTATGCTTAAGATTTAATACTGATTATTTGTTAATACAGGTTTAAATTTTGATTTTTAGCGAAGTCAAGCTACGTTTTTAGTGCGTAGCTGTAAAATATGGCTGCGCATTTTTTATTTGAAAGCTATTTACAAATAAAGTTATGCGTGATACAATAAATATGCTACAAATCTAAAATTTAATAATTTTTCCAATAAAAGTCCACAATATGTTAAAAACGTTGGCTTTCTAAAATTAGACTTTTATTGGTTAATATTAGATAAGATTTGTAGCAAAATCAAACAAAGTCACGTTTTTAGTGCGTGGCTATTAAATTAGACCGCGCATTTTTTATTGTGCCGAATACAAGGAGGATAAAAATTATGATTTACAAAAACATGGAAGAGTTTTTAGGACTTATGAATGTAGGTTTTGATGAAGACGCTAAATGTCCGGAGGAAGTAAGCCGTGACGTGGAAAGGGTAATGAACGCTCGTGCAAAAATAGAAATTATGTTACATATGGAACATCTTGGACATAACAGACTGCTGGTAGTAGGCTCGCGAAAAATAACCGATATTGACATATCCAAGTACATACCTAAAGATGTTGACACTATAATATCAGGAGGCGCAAAAGGAATAGATACACTTGCGGAACAATATGCAGACAAGCACAGATTATCTAAAGTTATAATACGTCCGGATTATTCATTGCCTAAAAAAGCCGCCCCCTTATTTCGTAATCAAAGCATGGTAATTTTATGCAGCAGCGTTCTTGCAATCTGGGACGGAAAATCTCGCGGAACCAAACACACAATTGATTATGCAAAGAAACTGAAAAAAGATGTTACGGTTATAAATATAAATGAAAAACAGAGTTAATTATTTTAACTCTGTCAATGTTACGTTTTCACTCGGTTTGATTTTTTCCCTGTCTTTTAAATCAAATGTATACGAGTTGTTATACGCGACGTCGAGATTTTCGGCGGCGCGTGTTTTACCGTTTGAACCGGTAATTACAACTGTGCCGCGTCCCGAAACGATATAGCGTCCTGCGGGGATTTTGTCGGGGCAGGTATAGGTTTCATTTTTAGCGAGCGAATATGTTTTGCCGCGTATTGTTCCTTTGATTTTGCCTGCCTTTTCCGCTTCCGCTTCCTTTTCGGCTATTTCCGTATCAAGCGCCGCAGATTGTTTTTTCAGTTCTTCAATTTCGGCAGACAGTGTATCGAAGGTCTTCTGATATTCCATGTAATAGTTATTGAACGTATCCTTTGTGCTGAGTTCGGTTTCAAGCTCGCTGAGCTTTGCCGTCATTTCTTCCTTTTGGGTTTCGAGATTTTCGCGCTTTGAAGCAAGCGAGGATATTTCCGTATCAAGCCTGTCATGCGCGCGCGAGGCGGTATCAGCGGTAAAGCCTGCGGCAAACAGTACAGCCGCCGCTATTACAGCTGAGGATATAAACAATATTAAATATAATCTTTTTGCTGTCATATCCATTAACTCCTTTTATTCCTCGCGTATCAGCTTGGCATTGCCGTCAATCTTTAAGATATCGCCGTCATTGAGTGTGAATTTTTCACCGTCCGATTTCAGCGACTTATTGACACGCGCCTTACCGTCGCTTGAAATCGCAATACTTCCCGTACCCATAATGACATATGTTCCCGATACAAAATTCTCGCCTGCCGTATATCGTCCTGAGGACAGAGTGACGGTGGAATTTACGCTTTTAGCCGCTTTAGGACTCAGCGTATCAAGCACTGCCTTTTTTGCGCTGATTTCATTCTGAAGCTGTTCCTTTTGTGCCTGAAGCTGATTATTTTTTTCTGTTATCTTATCAAGGCTGTCACGCGACTGATTAAAGTCATCAAGCTGTTCCTGCGCCTCTGTAAGACGTGAATTAAGCTTATTCACTTCTTTTTCAACAGCGGTATAAGCGTCTGACGCGTCAATATATTCGCTGTTTTTCTTTTCATAGGAGCTTAGCTTCATATTTACGGCAGCAATCGGTTTCGGAATAAGAAATCCGGCAAAAAAAGCTGCCGCCGCAATAAGAACCGCCGCCGCTGCCGCTGTTATTATGTATGGACGTCTGCTGTCCGTTATTACTGTGATAATATCTCTATCCTTTTCCAAGCTGAACACCTCAATTTTTTGTTCTTGTCAGAAATACATCTTTAAACTGCATAGAAAAACTGTCCGCGCTGGTCTTTGCGGTTCTGAAATCATCAAAAATCCCGAATACTGTCGGTCCCGAACCGCTCATAACTGCGCCGAGCGCGCCGTTCATCATCATTTTTTGTTTAATTCCGCCTACAATCGGATACATTTTTTCGGTAACTGCTTCCATTACGTTGCATAGATTTTGCGAAATACCGTTAATATCATGTTCACTGAGCGCGCGCTGCATTGCTTCCGTATCGGGACGCATGCTTATAGGCGCGCTGTCAATCTGTTCATAAATTGCGGCAGTTGCTACGTTTATCTGCGGTTTGACAAGCAGAATATATGCGTCCGGCATTGCATCAAGCGGCGTAAGTATTTCGCCTATGCCTTCGGCAATCTGTGTGCCGCCGTTAAAACAGTACGGAACGTCCGCGCCGAGTGATGCGCCTATTGCATAAAGCTCGGCGTCTGTCAGTATATTTCCGTGAAGCATGTTCATAGACGTAAGCACTGCGGCGCAGTTGCCGCTTCCGCCTGCAAGACCTGCCGCTACGGGTATGTTTTTATGTATCATTATTTTTGCGCCGCCGTCCGCGCCGGTTTTCTGCAAAAATGCTTCCGCCGCTTTATAGGCTATATTCTTATCGTTATTCGGAAGATAACGCAGGTTTGTTGCAACAGATATACCGCTGTCGGAAGTACGGTCTACAAGTATCAGGTCAAACAGAGATACTGTCTGCATTATCATTTTTATGTCATGGTATCCGTCCTGACGGCGGTTAAGCACGTCAAGCGTAAGGTTTATCTTTGCGTATGAACGCGATATGGCGCGTCTTTGTGTTATTACGGTTTCTTCGGCAAGCAAGCTGCGCACCTCCTTTTTAAAGCGTATTGTGCGAACGGTCTGCAATTTCCTGAATTATTTCATCTGTGACATTATCCTCACATTCCGTTTTCTTAAGATACGCCAGATATTCAATATTGCCCTCAGGACCTTTTATGGGTGAAAATGACAGTCCCGCCACAAAAAAACCTGTTTCACGGGCAAAATCAAGCACTGTTTTTATAACCTCAAAATGTACTTTTATATCTTTAACTACGCCTTTTTTGCCTACCTGTTCGCGTCCGGCTTCAAACTGCGGCTTTATAAGAGCCACAATTTCCCCGTCGTCCGATAAAAGCTCCTTTGCAACCGGCAGCACAAGGCGGAGCGATATAAACGACACGTCAATTGAAGCGAAGTCAATTTTTTCGCCTATATCCTCAGGCGTTACATAGCGTATGTTGGTACGCTCCATATTTACTACTCTTTCATCCTGTCTGAGCTTCCATGCAAACTGACCGTATCCCACATCAACGGCAAAAACCTTCTTTGCGCCGTTTTGGAGCATACAGTCGGTAAAACCGCCTGTTGACGCTCCTATATCCATTGCCGTTTTTCCGTGAAGCGTAATAGGAAATTCCTGCATTGCTTTTTCAAGCTTCAGTCCGCCGCGACTTACATATTTTAAGGTTTCGCCGCGAACCTCAGGCTGCGCTGTTTCTTCATCAACCATAAGTCCTGCCTTGTCGCATTTCTGGTTGTCTATATAAACCTGCCCTGCCATTATAATTGCTTTTGCTCTCTCGCGGCTCTGCGCAAGCCCGTTTTTTACAAGCAGAGCGTCAAGTCTGATTTTACTCATTTTAACTCCTTACTTTGCCGGCTATTGTTAATGCGTTCAAGCCGTACAGCTTGTCAAGCTCGTCCACTGTTCCATGAGTAACGGGAGTATCGGGAAAGGCGAATATTTTAAACTTACAGTCTATCTGCTTTTCCTTAAGCAGTGTGCCTATCATACTTCCCATACCGCCGATTTTAACATTATCCTCTATTGTTATAACATATCCCGTTTTCATTGCCGACGATATAACCGCCGCTTCATCAAGAGGCTTTATTGTCGGCATGGCTATTATTTCAGCCGATTTGCCGAGAATTGCCGCAACCTCCTGCGCGCGTTTTAACATTCTGCCTGAGGCTATGATTGTAATGTCATTGCCTTTCTGAATAAACTGCGCTTTCCCGAGTGTAAATTCGGGAGGTATATTTTCCGCCTGCGCGCTTCCTCGCGGATAGCGGATAGCTATGGGACCGTCAAATTTATTTACTGCAAAATCAAGCATATATGTAAGCTGGTCAAGTGTTGCAGGCGATAAAATCGTCATATTCGGCATGTGCGAAAGATACGAAATGTCGTAAACTCCCTGATGCGTTTCGCCGTCTGCGCCGACAATTCCTGCGCGGTCAATAGGGAATACAACGTGCAGTTTTTGCAGACATACGTCATGAAGCGTCTGGTCATAAGCGCGCTGTAAAAATGACGAGTACAGCGGTATAACGGGAACATAGCCGGCCTTTGCAAGTCCGGCGGCAAATGTAACTCCGTGCTGTTCGGCAATACCAACGTCAAAGAAACGCTTTTTATAACGCTTCATAAACTCGTCCAACCCGGTGCCGTTCGGCATTGCGCCGGTTATTGCAACCAGCTTTTTATTCTTTTCCGCAAGATTGAGCATTGTCGCACCAAAGCGGCTGCTGTATGTTTCACCGCTTTTTTTAGTTTCGCCGGTAGCCTTGTCGAAGGACGATATGCCATGAAATTTCTGCGGATTATTTTCGGCAGGCGCATAGCCTTTGCCCTTTTTTGTCTGAACGTGAATAAGCACCGGACGGTTTTCGCCGCGTACATATTCAAAACAGCTTATAAGCGATTTCATATCATGACCGTCCACAGGTCCCATGTAATGGAAACCCATATCGTCAAAAAGCGTGGTCGGTATCACAAGACGCCTGAAGGCGCGTTTGACATGCTTTATCATATTTACAATTGCATTGCCGCAAAACGGTATCTTTTTTAAAAACCGTTCCACTACATATTTTGAACGGAAATAAACGGACGAAGTGCGGAGTGTTCTCAGATGTTTTGAAACTGCGCCGACATTTTTTGCGATTGACATTTCATTGTCGTTCAGAATAAGAATAAGCGGCGTTTTGGTATGACCGGCGTCATTCATCGCTTCATATATCATACCGCCTGTAAGCGCGCCGTCGCCGAATACGGCTATTACACTGTAATTTTCGGCGCTGAGGTCGCGTCCTCTGGCAAGTCCGAGCGCGGCGGAAACAGAAGTCGAGCTGTGACCTGTGTTAAACGCATCGGCTTCGCTTTCTGTCGATTTCGGAAAACCTGAAATACCTCCGAACTGACGGAGCGTATCAAAGCCGCTGCGTCTGCCTGTAAGAATTTTATGTACATATGACTGGTGTCCGACATCAAAAATGATTTTATCCTTCGGAACCTCAAAAACAGTGTGCAATGCAACGGTCAGCTCAACAACTCCCAGATTGGAAGCGAGATGTCCGCCGGTTTTTGATACACTGTCAATCAAAAACTCACGAATTTCACCGCAAAGCGCGGTTAGTTCGTCTGTATTAAGCTTTTTTAAATCCTCGTGTGAGTTGATTGTGTCTAAAAGTTTATCCATCACCAAAGCCTCACTGTTTTTTTATAATGCGCTTAAAGAAGTACATTATTTTACCTACTATAAAGACAATATAATTGCCGTTCTGCATGGAGATACCTTTTGACATTGCTTTGCCGCCTATTGTAAGCGCGCCGACAAGACCTGTTAAAACAAGGCTCGGGAGCATGCCCTGAAGCTCAAACATTGCCACCAGTTCCGCAACAATAAGCGCAGTTGTCGCACCTGAAATAATTCCTGCTATATCGCCTATTACGTCACAGCACATATTTGCAAGCTGAGGCGCGTGACGGATTACGGAAATGCTTTCTCTTGCGCCTGTCACCTTCCTTGCGGCAAGCGAATGGAACGGTCCCTCCTCCGCTGACTGAACGGCTGTACCGACCATATCAAATAAGATATTAACTGCTATTATTACAAGAAGCAGTATAAAAGCGAAAAATATCGTAAGCGATTTCATGGCTACCGATGTTACAAAACTGAAAAACATCGAGAGCGTAAAAGAAAGAAGCGTAACGATAACGGTCCACTTATGCGAAGTAGACACGTTGGAATTCGGTCTTGGAACTTTAAACTTCTTTTTTCGCGGTATGTCGGATTTATCCAAAGTTAAAATCTCTCCTTAAAATCAATTTAAAATATGTATAATAGGGTAATGAACAAGGTAAAGTTTGCGGCTTAGGTCCGGCAGGCTTTCCCGAAGGTCTGCTCATTCGTCGCCGAAAGGGCGGTTTCCCTTTAAAGACCAGCACATTTTAATGTTGCCGGATTGCCACTCAGTCCGCACTGCAATCCCCTGTTCATTCGTTTAAGACAGCCTAGAGGTTTTCCCAAACAGCCAGAGCTTAACGTATCCTCTTTTGCAGAGATGGTTTCAACGCGCATTTGCCGTCCTGTGCTTTGGCCGAAGCGCAGAATGGCTTTTTATCGCGTATTCGCTCATATCCACTCAAGGCTGGCTACGCTGCCCACAGCATTCATACCGCTATCCTTGTGAGAGAGCGGATTACTAACCGCGTAACAGGTTTTCCCCTGTGCCGTAACGCCTTACTCCCTTAGGGGGACTGGGGCGCCACAGTCACAGGCCTCCACGGAAAAGGGGTTAGTGTTTCTATGCCGTTAGAAACCGCCCCTAAACCTTAACTCCCAGCATCAGCCCCGAACTGGGCGTTCAAAGCAAAACACCAGAAACTTCATCGATGTGCCATTTGGCGGATTTTTAGGCCCGCTTTCCGAAAAGCCGTACTGACTAGGATACTGCACCGCTATTATATCATATTAAATATATCATATTATGTGCAAAAAGTCAAATTCTTAAAAAGACGCTGCATAGCTTTAATTTTGTGCGGAAAAAGATTTTTTATCTTAAACTGTTGCAAAACGGATAAAATATGGTATAATGAAATTGTCCGAAAGGATACTACCACAAATCTCTAAATTGAATAACTAATTTCAAAGTGAGTGTTACATAAAACGCTGGCTTCTGTTTTGTTATACTTTGTTATTGGTTATTTAGTATACAGAGATGTGTGGTAGCATTAAAATCTAAGCCGCGTTTTTATGCGTGGTATAGGTTTTATACCACGCATTTTTATAATGATGTAAATTGTTCGCAAGGTGAACGATTTTGCTCATTCAAAAAAGCGTTTCAACGCTTTTTATTGCGTGAAAAAGTTATATTCATATAATTTGTAGGGGAGGATATTATCCGCCCGCTGCGAGAAACAGGAGGTAAAAGAAAGATGATGAAAAGAAAAATGAAAACAAGAGTGTTTACGGCAATTCTTGCCATGTCAATGCTTACAGCATTTATTCCGATTATGGCAAGCGCGGAAACAAAATACGGCGATTATCTGTATTATGAAGTGAATAAGGATAACACCGCAGTAACAATTACCTATTGCGATGAAACCGCAACGGAGATTGAAATACCGAGCGAAATAAACGGATTGCCTGTTACAGCCATTGACAACGATGCGTTTTACGGTTGCACCCTCTTAACAAGTATTACCATACCCAACGGTGTTACAGCCATTGGTAAAGGTATGTTTTCCCGCTGCTACAGACTAAAAAGCATAACTATACCCGACAGCGTTACAAGTATTGGCGATAGCGCGTTTTCCGGTTGCAGCCGCTTAACAAATATAACCATACCCAACGGTGTTACAAGTATTGGCAAAGGGGCGTTTTTCCTTTGCGAGGAGCTAACAGATATAACCATACCCAACGGTGTTATAACCATTGGTGATAGCGCGTTTTGTCATTGCGAAAGCTTAACAGGCATAACCATACCCGACAGTGTGACTACCATTGGTGGATGGACATTTGCCGATTGCGTAAGCTTAACGAGTATAAATGTAAATGAGAATAATAAAAATTATTGTTCCGTCGACGGAAATCTGTTTAACAAAGACAAAACTACCATTATTCAATACGCGGCAGGTAAAGCTGACACTTCATAATACAATACCCGATAGCGTTACTACCATTGGCGAAGCGGCGTTTAGCTATTGCGGCAACTTAACCGACATAACCTTGCCCAACAGTGTTACAAGCATTAGCTATAAGGCGTTTTCGTATTGCGAAAGCTTAATAAGCATTACAATTCCCGATAGTGTTACTACCATTGGCGAGTGGGCGTTTATGGATTGCAACAGTTTAACCGCCATAACCATACCTGACAGTGTTACAGGCATTGGAAATGACGCGTTTTCGTACTGCGAAAGCTTAACAAGCATAAATGTAAATGAGAATAATAAAAATTATTGTTCTGTTGACGGAATTTTATTTAACAAAGACAAAACCGCTCTTATTCAATATCCGCAAGGCAAAACCGATACGTCATATGCAATCCCTGACAGCGTTACCACTATTGGAGATAGTGCGTTTCACAGGTGTAACAGCTTAAAAAGCATAACCATACCCGATGGCGTTACAACCATTGACAAATGGGCATTTTACAGGTGCAGCGGCTTGACCGGCATGACCATACCCGACAGCGTTACAACAATTAACGATAGCGCGTTCGAGTATTGCAGCAGCTTAATCGATATAACAATCCCCGACAATGTTACTGCCATTGGCGTACGCACGTTTCTCCATTGCAAAAGCTTAACCGGTGTAACCATACCTAACAGTGTTACGAGCATTGGTCATTATGCGTTTGATTCTTGCCCTATGTTAAAAGATGTGTATTATAATGGTACGGAGACGCAGTGGAAAGCCATAGCTGTCGCAAAATATAATGAACCACTTCTGAAAGCAAAAGTTCATTTTGCCATTGCAGACACTACTCCCGACACATATGAAATCAGCACACTTACGCCGACCGACACGGGCGTTACTTTTACCGTAACCACAAAGGAAACCGTTTCGGGCAAGCAAGCTGTTATGGTAGCCTGCTATGACGAAAACGGCGTATGTACATGCTTAAAACAGCAAGAAATAATTGCCTCGGCAGAAGCGCAGGATATCAGTGTTAATATCGACAAAACAAACGTAAAGACTATAAAGGCATTTATCTGGAACGGCATAGACTATATGATGCCGGCAAGTGAACCTAAAATATTGGAATTACAATAAAATCAAGGCAAATTTAATGGGTAGTCCAAAATTGACTACCCATATTTTTTTGCAGCATCCGTGTTATTTTTTCTTTTTTGGTTTTGGCGCAGGAAGCTCGTCATACATACCTTCAACCAGTTTTTTTATGAAACCGGTGTCCTCGCTTTCAACCATAAACATAAGCTTTGCGCCTTCATATGGAAGCTCAAGACGGCTGAGCATTGTTTCAGAATGAGGTGTGACTTTCACAAGAAACCGGTTATCGTATATTCCGCCGAAAACCTTTCCTTTGTAATACAACACATATTCACCCATCATTTTTCTGTTTGCGGTGTCTTCAAGTTCGCAAAGAAGGTTCATTACGTAGTCCGCGTAGTCGTTGGTTGTTGCCATTACATAACTCCTTTCAAGTCTGCAAGAAATTTTCGCAGATTGACGTTTTGCTGTGAGCGGTGCCGTACTATTGTACTGCCCCGAATAAAAAATGGTGAGATGCGGAAATTTATTCAGACTCTATCGCTTTTTTTATTGGATTTACCATATCGGTTTTTTCCCATGTTACGCCTAAATCCTCACGTCCCATATGACCGTAAGCCGCAAGATTGCGGTAAATCGGCTTGCGCAGGTCAAGACGGTTTATGATGGCATTGGGACGCAGGTCAAACACCTGTTCTATTGCCCGTTCTATTTTTTCTTCGCTTACCGTACCTGTGCCGAAGGTATCAACCATTATTGAAACAGGATTTGCAACTCCGATTGCGTATGCAAGCTGAACCTCGCATTTTTTTGCAAGACCTGCCGCAACCACGTTTTTCGCAACCCATCTTGCCGCGTAAGCCGCGCTTCTGTCTACCTTTGTAGGGTCTTTGCCGGAAAATGCTCCGCCGCCGTGACGCGCGTAGCCGCCGTATGTATCTACAATAATCTTTCTTCCTGTAAGACCGCTGTCGCCGTTAGGACCGCCGACAACAAAGCGTCCTGTCGGATTGATGAAAAATTTTGTGTTGTCGTCTATAAGCGAAGCGGGTATTGTTTTCAGAATAACCTCGCGTTTTATATCCTCGCGCAGTTTCTGAATGTCAACTTCTGACGAATGTTGGCTTGATACGACTACCGTATCGACTCGTACCGGCTTGTCGTCATCATATTCGACTGTAACCTGCGTTTTTCCGTCCGGACGAAGATAATCAAGCACACCCTCTTTGCGAACATCCGTAAGTCGCTTTGCCATTTTATGCGCAAGCGAAATAGGAAGCGGCATAAGTTCCGGAGTTTCATCACAGGCATAACCGAACATCATACCCTGATCGCCCGCGCCTGTTGAATTTTCGCTGTCACTGCCGCCCTGTTCGCGGTTCTCGTAGCCTGCATTTACTCCCTGCGCAATGTCGGGCGACTGCTCATCAATTGCCGTAACGACGGCACAGGTGGTTCCGTCAAAACCGTACTTTGCGCGGTCATAGCCTATGTCAAGCACAACATCACGCGCAAGCTTCGGGAAGTCAACATAGCAGTTGGTCGTAATTTCACCCATAATTGAAATTATACCGGTAGTGCAGGTGGTTTCACATGCGACACGAGCCATAGGGTCCTGCTTTAATATTTCATCAAGTACCGCGTCAGAAATTCTGTCGCACATTTTGTCGGGATGTCCCTCTGTGACAGATTCTGAGGTAAATAATCTTTTGCTCATTTATATCATTTCCTCTCAGTAAAATTCTTTAAAATAATTTTATCACATTTTGCCCTTAATTGTCAATCACAGACTAAATTAAAAACAGGCATAATAATGACTGTCAATACGAAAAATTGCAGAACTTGACGAAAACGGCAAATTGTTATACAATATAATGTGTGAACAAGGAGGTAAGAGCATATGGCAATACAGATAAAGGAAACGGGTTATTCGAAATGGCTGACACCTATTATAATAATTGCGGCGGCAGTTGTTTTGCTTGTGACCGGTTTGGTTATACTTTTATCAGATAGTCTTGGTGTTTCAATAGACGAAGGAGAAAAACGTATTGAAGTTGCGGAAGGTGACGGAGCGTCTGTTATTGCAGATAAGCTCGGCGAAGCGGATATTATAAAATATACATGGCTGTTTAAAATACAGTCTAAGGCAGGCGGATATGACGGCAATTTTCAGCCGGGCGCGGTTACTGTTTCATCAGGTATGAGTTATGGTCAGATACTTGACCTTCTTATTACTCCCAACCGCGAAACGGCAAGAATTACAATTCCTGAGGGTTACGAGATAAAACAGATTGCCCAGAAGCTTGATGAAGAGGGAGTGGTCGGATGGCAGGATTTCTATGCGGCGCTTAATCCTGCGGATTACAATTATCCGTTTTTGCAGGGACTTCCTCAGCGCGACGGTGTAATGGAAGGTTATCTGTTCCCTGCAACATACGAAATTCCTGAGGGTATGACAGCGCATGATATAATCGATTTAATGCTGTCGGCATTTAACAGCCAGTTTACTCAGGAGATGTATAACCGCGCTTCGGAGCTGGGTATGACGACGGACGAGCTTATAACAATGGCTTCCATAATTGAACGCGAGGCGGGAGAAGGAGAAAAACCGAAAGTGGCAGGCGTATTCTATAACCGCCGCAATTCGGGAATGAAGCTTCAGTCATGCGCGACTGTACAGTATATTTTAGGTGAGAGAAAGCCGGTGCTGTCAATTGCCGATACTAAAATAGATTCACCGTATAATACATATATGTATCCGGGATTTCCTGTCGGACCTATCTGCAATCCGGGTATGGAAAGCATAAACGCGGCGCTGTATCCCGAAGTGACGGACGCATATTATTTTGTTCTGGGTAAAGACGGCGAGCATATATTTTCAGCAACATATGACGAGCATGTAGCCGCCATGTCAGGCTCGGACCCGACTGTCAGCGTTGCAGATACCGCAATTGAAAATCAGGATAATCTGAAACAATAAGAGGAAATACAAATGTCAATTGAATACGACTTAAACGCGATAGTTCCGCCGTATATAACGGACTATCTGCGCGAAAAAATGACGCATAACGATGGGTTTCTTCATGAGCTTGAAGCGTATGCCAAAGAAAACAGTATACCCATCGTTGAACCAGAAACGGCAAGGTTTTTGTCGGTTATGTGCCGTATGGCGAAGCCGAAAAAGATACTTGAGGTAGGCTGTGCAATCGGTTACAGTGCAATACTTATGGCAAAGGCGACTGATGATAAATGCAAAATTGCAACTCTTGAATGTAATGAGGAAATGGTGCATATTGCGCGTGAAAATATTAAAAACGCAGGTTACAGCGAGAAAATATCTGTAATCGAAGCCGATGCAAAGGACTACTTATCATATATTGACGATGACGAAGTATTTGACATAATATTTTTGGACGGTCCTAAGGCGCATTATATTTATATGCTTGACGAGTGCGTAAGACTTCTCAAAAAAGGCGGCATGGTTATTTCCGACAATGTTCTTTACAAGGGCATGACGGCTGACGATAATCATGTTGTAAGACGGAAGATTACTATTGTCAAGCGGCTTCGCAGGTATATTGATATGCTTATGGAACACCCGGAACTTGAAACATCGCTTTTGCCATTGGGCGACGGCGTGACGATATCGGTAAAAAAATAAACAACAAAGGAATGAATTATGAAAAAACCTGAACTTTTAGCTCCGGGAGGGAGCTTGGGGAAATTAAAAACGGCAATTGATTACGGCGCTGACGCAGTCTACATAGGCGGTGAAGCGTTTTCTTTGCGCGTGGCAGCGGAGAATTTCTCAAATGACGATATGCGCGAGGGTATTAAGTATGCGCATGAACGCGGCAGGAAGGTGTATCTTACCGCAAATATCCTTCCGCATAACAGTGATATTGATGAATTTGAAGCGTTTATTACCGAGATAAAGAACTATGGATTTGATGCCGTGCTTATCGCGGATTTGGGATTGTTTGACATGATGCGCGAATACTCGCCCGAAATACCGATACACGTCAGCACGCAGGCGAATAATATAAATTATCGTTCTGCTATAATGTGGCATAAAATGGGGGCAAAGCGTGTAGTTCTTGCACGTGAAATGTCGTTTAAGGAAATCGCGGAAATACGTGCGAAAATCCCTGAAGATTTAGAACTTGAAGCCTTTGTTCACGGGGCAATGTGCATATCATATTCAGGACGCTGTCTTTTGTCGAATTACATGACGGGACGTGATTCCAATATGGGTGCATGCGCTCATCCGTGCAGATGGAATTATAAGCTAGTTGAGGAAACGCGTCCCGGCGAATATATGGACGTATTCGAAAACGAGCGCGGCACGTTTATATTTAATTCAAAGGATTTGTGTACAATCCGTCATATACCCGAGCTTGTAAGGAGCGGTATTGCAAGTCTTAAAATTGAAGGACGCGTAAAAACAGAGTATTATGTCGCAACGGTCGTTGGAGCGTACAGACGTGAAATTGACCGTTACTGCGAAAACCCTGATAATTATATATTTAACGAGGCTGAGTTTGATGAATTGTGCAAGGTCAGTCACCGTCCGTATACAACGGGTTTTTACTTCGGCAAGCCCGATGAAAATTCGCAGGTGTATACGTCAAGCTCGTATATACGCGATTATGACCTTATAGGCATTGTGCAGTCATACGATGCGGAAACAGGCATTGCTACTGTTTCACAGCGAAACCGATTTTTTAAAGGTGATGAGGTGGAAATAATACAGCCTTTAAAACCGTTTTTTACTCAGAAAATCGATTTTATGACAGATGAAAACGGTAATGAAATCGAAGTGGCAAACCACGCGGAACAGACTGTTAAATTTAAAACAGCCGAACCTGTAACAGAAGGAGCAATGCTTAGAAAGAAAAGATAAAAAATCAGTGCAGATTAGTAAAAAAACCGATTTTTCTTACTAATCTGCTTTTCTTTTTGTACAAATTATGATAAAATTTAAAATAATTTATGTAATGGAAGAACATAAAAGAAAGGGAGAGATTTTATGAAAAATAGTTTAAAAAAGCTTCTGTGTGCAGCTTTATCGACGGCAATGGTAGCGGGTACTGTCATATTGCCGACAGCAGCAAGCGCAGAAGGCGAAACACCGATTTTTGAGGGTGATACTGTTTTAAAAGAGTGGAAGTTTGATTTCGGCGCGGCAGACAGCACACCCGAAGCAGGCTATACGCTTGTAACACCCGATATAAACTTTGCCGCTAATAAGGACGGCGAGTACCAGTACGGATTTTTGGGTACAGACGCAGAGGATTATAATCTTACGAACCGCTATGACGGCTGGACAACACAGAAGGGGCAGACAATTGAACTTGCGGCAGGCGGAGGTACAGGTCTTGATGACGCGATAGGCGTTGTCGGCGCAGGCGGCACAGCGGATAAGGGCGGCGAAGGTAATGACATTTTCGGCAATAAGGCTGACAAATACTATCCGACGCGTTTCGCGCTGAAGGTTGAGGATGATACATATTACAGAGTAAAAGCGACGGTCACGACGCTTGACCCGACAAAGGATGCAAAAGTATCTCTTTATACAGAAAGAAAACACCCGATTTACACAGAAAAAACAATCACAGCGGGTCAGACTTATACAGAAACATTTTCGGTAAGAGTAACTCCGATTTATTATCAGAAATCAACACCATCGGGTGCAATTGCGGATGAAATGCTGACTGTCGGAGTGCTTGGCGATAACTCAGCGCTTGCTTCGCTTGAAATTCAGCAGGTTCAAACTATCCCGACCCTGTGGGTACTCGGCGATTCTACGGTTACAGACGGAAATACAACGCTTCCGTTCTTCCCTCTCCAGAACTACACGGGTGTAGGTACGGGTCTTACAAAATATTTAAGACGTGACTATGTGATGGTAAACGAAGGCGAAGGAGGACTGGACGCATCTGACAACAACCACTTTAATATGGTTAAAGACCGTATAAAAGCAGGAGATTATATGTATGTTGAGTACGGGCATAATCATAAGGATGACGGTCCTTCGGGATATAAAAGCCATCTGGACAAATATTATAATGTCTGCCACGCGGTCGGTGCAAAGCTTATTATAGTAAGTCCTGTTCAAAGTGTTAACAGTTGGAATACAACGACAAATAAATGGAATGACCGATTTGGCGGAGAAAATAACTTTGAAGGCGCCGGAAGAAGTTATGTTGAAGAAAAAGTTGCGGCAGGAGCCGACGATATTGCATTTGCTAATCTTACCAAAACCAGTGTGGCATTTGTCGATAAAGTAACAGCGGACGGCGGCAATGTTTCAACAGCGGCGCAGTTCTATTATCAGACGTCAAAGAATGGTAAAACAGACGCGAGCCATCCGAATGACGCCGGCGCGGAGAATTTTGCTTACTGTTTCTTTGATGCGGCAAAGGAAGTTACAGACACAACACAGCAGGCTGTACTTGCCGATTTGCTTGAGAACATGACAGATGAACAGCCGAACCTTGTTTCGGCAGACGTTGTAGCAGGCGGCGTCGGAGGAACGGCATGGCCTGAATATACAGTGCCTTCCAGTGAAAAATATCCTGTAAAAATTGATGATGTGATATTTAACGATGACGGAACAATAAAACAGGTTGATGTGACAACACGCGCGGCTGAAATAAAAATGGAGAGCTACGGCGCAATCATTATTACAATAAATAATGCGGACGGAACAGAAAAGGGTAAGCTTTATGCTGTTAATCAGGTAGATAACTCCACAGGTTACGGTCCGCAGACTGTCAGCAATTTCAGAGCAGAGCCTGACGGACTGAAGCTTGAAGAAGGCGACACTTACAGCGTAGTTGTTGTTGAAGCGGATGCGAATGTTCAGCCTGTTACGAACGGCGCGGTTTATTCGTCGGTTTATAAGCCTACGGATGTAGCAGAGCAATTGCTTGTAAATGAGCGTAATGAGGAAAAGTATGAAAACTTTGACTATTACGGCGCGACATATGACGGCAAGACTACTGATTATATAGGACTGAATGACAACGGCTGGAGCTGGATTGGAAGCGCGGCACATTCGTTTTATCTTAACGAATCGGGCGGTACAAAATATGTAACCATTACTTCTGACGGCGGAGGTTCATTCTATCCTGTGAAAAATCTTGCAAAGACAATCGGCACATCGGGCAGATATATGTTCTCGGCTGATTTACAGTATCTTTCGGGAGAGGGTATGACCTTTAAGCTTGTTACGGGACATGACAATAATCATCGCGGCGGTACGGAAAGTCTTATTCTGTTCACCGTCGGCAAAGACGGCAAGATAACTTCAAACGGCAAGGATATAGGAACAATATCTACAACAGGCTTTACAAATGTTCAGTACATACTTGATACAGACAAGGGAACGGCGACTGTATCGGTAGGAGGAAACGAGGTAGGCGCAAGCGCGCCGGTGGAAATTCCTCTTGAAGGCTATCAGACAACAGGTCTGGATGTGAAGCCATCAAAGCTGACACAGATTCTGCTCGGTGAGGACAGAAAAGCATTTAGTGTCAGTGTTGCAAATCTTCAGGTTGCAAAATTGAAGGATAAGGAGCTTCCCGAATATACTGTAACTACGAAAGCGAACAATGCAGAGAACGGAAGTGTTAAGGTGTTCGCAGGCGCGCCGACAGGCTTTGAGCTTGAATATTCGGACGGAAATGCAGTTGTAACCGCGCCGAAGTCTGACAGTAAGGCGACGCTTATTGAAGTAAAACGCAAGGCTGACGGTACTCTTGAAAGCGCAAAAGCAACTCCGGTTACCTTTGCGGATATGCTCACAAAAACAATTGCCGCAGAAGAAGGAAGCACGCTGATGCTCTGGGATAAGACAGACGGCTTAAAGCCTCTTGCGCCGTCAATAGTTGCAGGAGTGGAAAACACCGAGCTTACCGCAAGACTGAATACTGTTGTAACGGCAAAAGCTGTGGCTAAGAATGGATATGTATTTATGGGATGGATTGACAAGAGCGGAACGAAGGTTTCTGATGATGCAGTATATACATTCAGACTTCGTGACAATACAGAATTAACAGCAAGCTTTGTAAAAGAACCGAGCGTGGAAGATGTTACGTCATTTGCACTGAGTGCGGATAAGACAACTGTAAAAGCTGTGTCAGGCACAACTGTAAATGTAAATATTACAGATGCAAAGGATGCTGACGGTACACCGATAGGCATTGTCAAAAATGAGGATGCAGAATGGTTCTGCGACGAAACAGGCGTAACGGTTGAAAATGGCGTTGTAACCTTTGGCGATGACTTTACAATGGGTACTGACGAAACCAAGACTGTCACGGTTAAGGCTACACTTAACGGAATTGAGAAATCATGCAGCATATTGGCTACCGTATATGATTACTATGAGGATTTCAGCGGTGATTTGGCAAAGGCAAACTGGTTTACAAATACGGGTGCAGGAAGCGCGTCAATATCTGACGGCGCGCTGAAAGCCGTAGGCAGCGGCAGCAGTAATAATACCTATACAGGAACGCATTTTGCCGCGCAGGCTGATGTTGCCGACAAGCTTGTAACAATTAAGTTTGATTACTCAACCACTACCACAGGCACAGGTAATGCTGCTTCGTCCATACATCTTGCAGACATGGCTCTGACCGATAATGCACCGACATGGAACACAACGTATAACGGAGCGCACGGTGTTGACTTTAAAGCAGGCAGCGAAGGTATAGGCTTAACGGCTAACACCAAGTATGAAATGACAATTGTAATCAATAATAAAACAAAGAAATATACCGTAACCGCACAGCCTGCATCGGGTGATGCCTTGCAGACTGTGGAAGCTGATTCGAATCACCCGATAAACACAATATTCTTCAGACCGGGTAAGAGCATTACCGATACGGTAGATAATGTAAGGGTTATAATATCAGACGCAGAATAATTTAAACTGAAAAGACCGCTTCGGCGGTCTTTTTCATCGCAACATTACCAAAAAACAAACTGTAAATTTGTGCAAAATTACGAATTAAAATTTGTCAATATTGTTGCGAATATTTTTGAAATATGCTACAATATATAGTATGCAGACGCATGTGTTTTGTGCAGATTGACATAATCTTGCCGATTCACATGCGAAAATTTAAGCGGCTCGGGTAAGAGCCAAAGAGAGAGAAAGGGAGAGAGAAAACAATGAAAACAAAAAAACTGATTTCATTATTTTGCGCGGCGGCAATGACCGTTTCAAGCTTCGCAGGCTTGACGATTACCGCAAGCGCAGCATCAGGCGATAAAATCGCCGATGTAGTTGCAGTTCAAGACTTCAACTCGCTTGAAACAGGCGTGTTGCTTGACGGTTTTGACGAGGCGGAAAAGAAAAGCGATGCTGTACCATATTTCAATATGGTTACCACAAATCGTAAGGACGTAGGACATTATACAGATAAAAACAACGTGGAGATAGTCACAGGTAATGTCTATTCCGTTATGGAAAAAGAGGACGATACTACAAATAAATATATCCGACTTGGCTTCCCAATGTTCGGCGATTTTACAAAGAATGGTCGTTATGGTCATATTGACTTTGTAGACGCTGACAAAACGGCGGTTAAATACACAGCCGATGCGACAAAAGATTATGTAATTGAGTTTGATGCAAGGTTTATAAGCGGTATGGCAAAGGGTGTTGTATCAACAGAAGGTTCATATAACCCTGTTTTGAGAATAGGTACATTTGATGCAGGGACAAAGACGGCAAATGCAGTTGCAATAGATAAGGCAGCATTAAATATCGGCGATGACTGGGTACACGTAAAGAGCGTTACCTCTATAAAGGGTACAAAGGTATACCTTGACGGCGCAGAGGAATATGTGGCAAGCGAAACAACAGCGACTGCCGTAAACGCTTTCGGTCTGTATTCAACAGACGGTCAGACAACAATTTCACCTCCGCAAGACGTGTTTAACGGGGGATTTGATAAGGAAATTCTTGACGCTGACAAGCACACATTCTCGCCGACAGTAGATATTGACAACTTTACAATTTATACAGCTGAACCGGAGGTTGAGGCAGATATTACAATAACCTACGAGGACGAAGCAGGCACAGAAATTAAAACAGCGACAACTGTTTCGGGTATTGTAGGCAGAACATTCAAAGTATCTGAGAACTACAAAGCTCCGATTGATGCTGAAGGTGATAATTACTATAAGTATAAGAGCGGCGCGGACGATATAACCGTTGCGGCTTCTGATAATGTTATAGACCTTGTATTTGAGTCAGTTGCAAAGCCGACAGTAACCTTTAAGGCTACAACAGGCGACAGCAAGACAGAGCTTGCCGAAATCGGTACAGCAAAGGCTATGCCCGGTACGAATACTGCGGCAATATATGCTAAGGAATATATTCAGGCTGACGGCAAATGGTATCAGAAAAATGACGGACGCAAGGGCGGCGGCAAAAATCATGACGCATATGACCTCACAGCTGTTGCAGGTGATGAGGACAGCGTTGTAACGGTAGATTATAAGCCTGCATTTAATGTCGTTTCTGTTCTTGAAGCAGAGGATAGCGATAATGCAGTTGAGGGTTCGATTGAAGCGCCGGCAGGAGGTACATACGGAACAACATATCCGATACTTAATGCTTCGGGCGGCGCATGGGCGCAGTCAACAACAGGCAGTACATATCCGACAGGTTTCTATACAGAGCCTGTAACGGAAGCAGGTACATATGAAGTGACAATTCGTACACGTGACTTTAAGCGTCCTGCGGCAGTTGCAAAGGTAACACCGGGTGAAGGTGATGCTGTAACAATGGCAAAAATCGGTGAAACACCTTCTGATGGCGGTATTTCATTTACAACTATAAAGGTTGAGCTTGCCGCAGGTGAATATATCTGGGTAGGTAAGAGCGGTGAAATCGGCACAGATGAATCTTCAAGTACAAAGTTAATCAATGACGTTGACTATATAGTAGTAAAAGATGCTAACAAGAAGGCTGATACAGACCCTGTTGTTACATTCAACTATGCAAATAAAGTAGCTTCGCTTACATCTGACAAGGACAGAACTGTAAAGGCAGTTGTTATCCATGCTCAGTACGGAGGCGGTATATTAACAGATGTTAAACAACATCCGGTAGACATTCTTTCGGGTGCTGCACCTACAACTGTTAACATTGAAGAGCCTGTTTACGAAGGCGATAAGTTCATGGTATGGGAAACTCTTGATGGTTTGAAGCCGCTTCTTGTACCGGCATATACAGTTCCGCAGGGCAGCGGTGATGCTAAGCCTAAGTTTACGGTAACAGTTGCAGAAGGTATTGCAAACGGTACCGTAACACCTGACAAGGCACAGGCAGAGCAGGGAGAAACTGTAACTTTGACAGTGACGCCTGCACAGGGTTATGTTCTTGACACACTTACAGTTAAAGACGCAGACAATGCTGATATAACGGTAACTAATAATACATTTACAATGCCGGCTAAGAATGTAACTGTAACAGCAACATTTAAGGCTCAGATTGCAGGTACGGTTACAATTGCAGGTACTGCAAAGGTTGGCGAAACAATAACAGCAACGGTTGCAGAACTTCCGGCAGGCGCAACAGCTAAATATCAGTGGCAGTTAGCAACCGCGCAGGACGGTGAATTCACAGATGTGCAGGGTGCAAATGAAGCGTCTAAAAAGCTTTCGTCAGTATCACAGGATAAATATGTAAGAGTAGTTGTAACTGCTGACGGTTTTGACGGTCAGTTAGTTTCAAATGTACTTGGTCCTGTTGGTGAGGCTGCTGCTCCGATAACGAAATATGCAATCACAAAGGTTGTTGACCCTGCTGATACTGCAACGGTTACAACAACAATAGGTGACGGTACGGCAGTAGATGAGGTTACTGACGGTATCAATGTAACAGTAAATGCAACAGCAACAGGCGACAATGCTGTTAAGGAAATTGTCGTTACAGAAACAGAGGGCGGCGCACCTGTGGCTTTCAATGCTGAAACAAAGACATTCAAGATGCCTGCTAAGGCAGTAACGGTAACTGTTAAGACAGCTCCGTTGTTTGCAATTACAAAGGCAGCTGCTGAAAACGGTTCGTTTACTGTAAGCGCTGACAAGGCGGCGGAAGGTACGGCAATTACCGTAACACCGACAGCTAATGAAGGCTATAAAGTTGATACAGTTAAATTTAATGATACAGTAATTGAGGCAGAGGACGGCGCATATTCATTTACAATGCCTGCTATGGCTGTAACTGTAACAGTTACGTTTGCAAGTACAGATAAAGCTGTATATCTGATAGGCACAAAGGGTAATCCTGTAAGCTTTGCTGAGGGTAATCAGGGTAACTGGACAGCAGGCGGTTCGACGCTTACTGCAACAGTAGATTCGGCAAGTGATAAGCCGAGTGTGAATTTGAAAAACAATGCTAACGGCGGTTCATGCTACTATTATTCGACTTTTGCAGAAACGTCTGACATTATGGATTTATCATTTGAAGTAAAGCCGACAAGCGGTTCTCTTGCATTAAATATTAACAAAGATGGTTGGAATACATGGACTAACCATACAAATATTGCAATAATTAACGAAGATTCAATAAACTACGGTTCTGAAAAGATTGCTGATTTAACAAAAGGTGAATGGAATACTGTAAAGATTTCAATGGACCTTCAGCTTGGAACAATAACGTTTACGGTTGGCGATAACGCTTCTGTAACAAAGCCTATGCTTGCATTCGACAGCAAATCTTATCAGTCAAATGATGGCGGCGTAAAGCCTGTATCAGTAACAATGCTGAGATTTGTTCATAATAATAAGTCTGCTTCGGATATGAACTTTACAAACTTCTTGCTGAAAGCTACTCCGAGAGAAACAGAGCTTCCTAAGAAGACTTTAACAGTATCAAAGAATATTGATGGCGGTAAAGCATATATCGGAGCTGAAGGAACAGTAACATCAGAGGTAACGCAGAGTACAAATGTTATTGCTACGGCAGAGGGAACAGAAACAGTCAGATTTAATGCATGGAAAGATGCAGGCGGTAATGTTCTTGCAACTACTCCGACAATAACAAGAAGAATGTATGCGGATGAAACCATTACAGCGGACTTTACACAGCTATATACAGCAGAGCTTACATATACTTTAGACGGTGCAGGTGTTGAGGGTATTGAAGTTTCTGTTGGTGAAACAAAGAAAACAACTGACGCAAACGGTAAAGTAACATTTATATTTGAACCGGGTACATATACTGCCACTACTATTGCAGGTGACTATAAAGCAACCTCAAAGGAGATTACAATAGGAACTGCTAATGTAACAGATACTGTTACTCTTGAATCGAACGCTCAGACACTTGCGGCAATTGATATTGATTCATCTATGATGAATACAGGCATTCTTACAACGGCTGCTGATAGCAAGGTTGTAGGTAAGCTTTCAACAAAGCAGTATGCAAATGTTGAAAAGACAGAAGAAATGGTCACTCCTGCTAATATTGAATGGTCGGCAAGTAATGCAGGTATTGCAGTTGACGCTGACGGTACTGTTACAATTACAAATGCAGTTACCGCAGGTGATTATACAATTACAGCAACCGCAGGTGGTGTAACAGCAACATATGACCTTACAGTTGCTGCAACAGGTACTGAAAAAGTTAAGGCTGCTTCGGAAGACTTCGAGGGTACGACGAATATCTTTGGCGCACCATTAGTAACAGATTATGATACATTTGGATATCGTGAAGTAAGCGGATTTACAAATGTATTCTTAATGGGTAAAGAGGCAGAAAAGACTGTTACATTCTCGCCCGTAATGTTTGCTAATGCAGATACAACTGTATTTAAAACAGATGTATACTATGGTTGGGATAATGCTACTTCGGGTTCAACAGTTGCATTGTTAGATGACCAAGACAATGTAGTTGCTTCATGGACAATTAACAATAACGTGAGTGCAGCGGCAGGTACTCCGCAGATATCTGCAATAATTGGCGGAACAGCGGCGACAGGAAATATTGACACTCTAAATATGTGGAGTGGTTCTAACGGTGTAAACAATTCAAACGGTTGGTCTAACAGACCATATAAAGCCGGTGAGCATGGCACTGTAACCGTAACTGTTGCTACAAATGGTGATGTTACA
>CAJTUY010000004.1:75235-76628 GCA_910579415.1 uncultured Clostridia bacterium
ATAATAATAATCATAACGACAAATTTGTCAGAACAGGACAGGTAACAGGAACAACTACCTCGACAAATATTTCAAAAATAAAAATCAATTCAACACATAAGAGTGCTGACAGAATGATTTCGCTTGATAATTTGTTAACAACACAAGTGAAGTCGGAATAATTAGTTTATGATAATCAACCCACAGATTGATTTTTCATAGAAAACCTTCTTTGTTAAAAGGAACGGCAGCGCCGTTCCTTTTTGCTTGACAAAATCGTAAATCCCGCGTAACGGCATAAATATCAAAACCTGACAGCGCATTTTGAACAAAAAACACTGAAAATTGTACATTGAATTTATGAAAAACACTTTAAAATTTGTTCAAATTATGTTATTATATAGGTAATAATAATCACTATGCCTATTTGCGCATGGTGTGATATTTAATATCAGAGGGAGGAAAACAAAATGTTCAAAAATTCAAAGAAAAGTCTGAAAAGGCTTGCTGTTTTTTCTTTAGTTCTTGCACAGATTGCCTCAGTTGGTCTGGTAGCGCCAATAAGCGCAAATGCGTTTGCAGGCAGTGCAATAACAAGAAATATGGAAAATCTCGACAGAGGTGTTGTTGCAACCAAGACAAATGACGGAGTGCTTGTATCATGGAGAAGACTGGCAACAGAACCGGCTGATACAACTTTTACGCTTTACAGAAATAAAGAAAAAATCAATGAAGGGGCAGTAACAAACTTTGTTGACGCGCAGGGTACCGTAAATGACAAATATACTGTTGTATGCAATGGTCAGATGTCAAAGAGCGCAAGCGTATTGGCAAACGGTTACCTCGATATTCCGCTTCATGACACACCCGAAAGCGACGTTGTTCAGATGGACAGAAACGGCGTTTACATAGGAGCTTATACACCCGGCGACTCATCATACGGTGACCTTGATGGTGACGGTGAATATGAAATTGTAATGCTTTGGAACCCGTCTGACGCAAAGGACGCTGCTTCAGGCGGCAGAACAGGTAAGGTTTATATGGATGCTTATAAGCTTGACGGTACTTTCCTTTGGAGAATAGACATGGGCTTCAATATCCGTGCAGGTCAGCATGATACAATGCTTAATGTTGCTGACTTTGACGGTGACGGAAAAGCAGAAGTTATGGTAAGAACTGCTGACGGTACTGTTGACGGTCAGGGTAATGTTATAGGTGATTCTTCAAAGGGTGATACCTACGAGAACAGCTGGGCTGCTCTGAACGGTGGTAAAAACCTGCAGGGTCCTCTGTATGTAACCTGTTTTGAGGGTGCTACAGGTAAAGCGCTTGACACAATTGACTATTTCCCGCAGAATACAGTAGGCTCACTGTCAACGACATACAGTTTCGGTGATGACTTTGGTAACCGTTC
>CAJTUY010000005.1 GCA_910579415.1 uncultured Clostridia bacterium
TGACAATTAGCGTTTTCACTGCTAAAATAAAATGGTACGATAATATATTTGTACCCTTGCGGCAGATAAAACATCGTTCGCCGCAATGACAGCACCATCGCTTCCTGAAAGCGTTATGCTTTCAGAAAAAATTTTCGGTTTTCCACAAGACAAATCTGATATGATGGTTCTTGCAGACGGTATATAACATAAATACCGTATACTACTATATTAAATTTAAAAGGAGGAATTGTTTTGAAAATGACCGGTGCTGAAATGGCTGTAAAAACATTGGAAAAAAACGGCGTTAAGGTTGTGTTCGGATATCCCGGCGCGGCTAACTGTCCTATTATAGATAAGCTTTCGTTTTCTTCCATAAAGCATATTTTAACACGAAATGAGCAGGGCGCGGCGCATATGGCTTCGGGCTATGCCAGAGTTACAAAGCAGGCAGGCGTATGTACTGCTACATCAGGTCCGGGTGCGACAAACCTTATAACAGGTATTGCTACCGCATATATGGATTCTATTCCTATGGTTGCGCTTACAGGACAGGTTGCAACAAAGCTTATCGGTAAAGACGCATTCCAGGAGGTTGATATTACGGGCGCAACGCTTCCGTTTACAAAGCACAGCTATCTTATAAAAGACGGACTGGATATTCCGAAGGTAGTAAATGAAGCGTTCCATATTGCAAATACAGGCCGTCCGGGTCCTGTACTTATTGACTTCCCTATGGATATATTGAAAATGGAATTTGATTATCCTGATGAAGAGGATGAGGTTAATATTCGCGGCTATAAGCTTTTGGGAAAAGCCAATGAGTCGCAGGTAAAAAAAGTCAGCGAAGCGGTAAGAAAAGCAAAGAAGCCTGTAATTTTAGCGGGCGGCGGCATAGTTACCTCAGACGCTATGACTGAATTCAGAAAGTTTGTTAAAGAAACAGATATACCTGTTGTTTCCACAATGATGGGTATAGGTACAATCCCGACAGACAATCCGCGTTATTACGGTATGATTGGTTCGCACGGTGTAAAGCGCGCAAATATGATATTTAACCGCGCAGACCTTGTGATTGTAATGGGTTCCCGTCTTGGAGACAGAACCGTTGCCAATGTAAAGGGTCTTGAAGAAGGTAATAAGCTTATACATATTGATATTGACCCTGCGGAAATCGGTAAAAATATTCAGCCGTATATACCTGTTGTCGGCGATATTAAAGACGTTTTGGAACAGCTTATTCCGCTTATTTCAGGTTATAAGGCGGACAAGGAATGGACAGACGAGGCAGACGAGCTTCGCGCGAGATTTACTCATACCCCGTTCAGTGATGATAACGGCTTTGTAAACCCGCGTCATTTCCTGAATGTGCTGTCAGCAAAGACTAAATCAGATGTTTATCTGTCAACTGAGGTTGGACAGAACCAGATATGGTGTGCAAACAACTTTACATTTACATCACCGCGTTCACTTCTGACATCGGGCGGCTTCGGTACAATGGGCTACGGTCTTCCTGCGGCGATAGGCGCTTCAGCGGCGGCTGAAGGTCAGAAACCTGTTATAGCCGTAATGGGCGACGGAAGCTTCCAGATGGATTTACCCGAAATGGGTACTATGGTTCAGTGGGATATACCTGTTAAAATGGTATTGTTCCAGAACAGACGTCTTGGCATGGTGCATGAACATCAGTATTTATTGTATAAATCAAATTATCAGGCAGTAAACATCGACTGTAAGCCTGATTTTGAAATACTTGCCAAAGCATACGGCATAGAAAGCGGCACTGTTACGGAAAACAGCAAGGTCGGCGAGGCGATTGATAAGATGATGTCGTCGGACGGTTCATATCTGCTGATTGTAAATGTAAATCCATTTGAGCCGACGGGTGATGCGCTGAACGAAACAACACTGCCGGAAAAGGAGGATAAGTAATATGGAAAAATATACATTATCCGTTCTTGTTGAAAATAATCCCGGTGTACTTTCAAGAGTTGTCGGACTGTTTTCAAGACGCGGCTTTAATATTCATTCACTTTCGGTAGGAACTACTCAAGACCCGCATGTATCACGTATTACAATTGAAGTGATAGGTGATGCGTCAACGGTTGAACAGGTTTCAAAACAGCTTTCAAAAATTATGGAAGTTATTAAGCTTAAAACGCTTCGTGACAGCGAAATTGTAAAACGCGGACTCGCGCTTGTGAAAATTAAGGTTTCACCTAAAACACGCGGCGAGGTTATTGAAATTACAACCGTATTCAGAGCGAATATTGTTGATATTTCATCAAATACCCTGACCGTTGAAATTACGGGTCACGACAGAAAAATCGGCGCGTTTATCGATATGGTTGAGCCGTACGGAATTGAAGAAATCGCTTGTACGGGTATGACCGCCTTAGAACGCGGCACAAATACTTTAAGACTGGATAAATAAGATTTTTACTTAATGCGCTTGTTGGCGCGGGAAACACTGTTAAATATTTAGTTATTTAATATATAAAATAAGGAAAGAGGTAATTTAAAATGGCAAAGACATTAGACCATGAAGCAAAGGTATTTTACGAAAGTGACTGTAACTTACAGCTTTTACAGGGTAAGACAGTTGCAATTATAGGTTTTGGTTCACAGGGTCATGCTCATGCAATGAACCTGAAGGACAGCGGAGTAAATGTAATCGTTGGTTTAAGACCCGGTTCAAGAAACGCTAAAAGAGCAGAAGCTTACGGTATTCCTGTATATGATACAGCAGAAGCTGCTAAGAAGGCTGATATTATCATGATTTTAACGCCTGATGAAAAGCAGGCTGAAATCTATAAAGAAAGTATTGAGCCAAACCTTGAAGAAGGTAATATGCTTATGTTCGCTCACGGTTTTAATATTCACTTTAAGCAAATTGTTCCGCCGGCAGGTGTTGACGTTACAATGATTGCTCCTAAGGGTCCCGGTCATACCGTTCGTTTTGAGTATGAAGAAGGTAAGGGTGTTCCGTGTCTTGTTGCAGTTGAACAGGATGCGACAGGCAAGGCTTTGGATATGGCGCTTGCTTACGGCGCAGGTATCGGCGGCGCAAGAGCGGCTATTTTGGAAACAACTTTCCAGTGCGAAACAGAAACAGATCTGTTCGGTGAGCAGGCAGTTCTTTGCGGCGGCGTTACAGCTTTGATGCAGGCAGGTTTTGAAACACTTGTTGAAGCAGGCTATGACCCGAGAAACGCTTACTTTGAGTGTATCCACGAGATGAAGCTTATCGTTGACCTTATTTATCAGGGCGGTTTCAGCAGAATGAGATATTCAATTTCTGATACGGCTGAATACGGCGATTATGAGATTGGTAAGAGAATGGTAACTGAAGAAACAAAGAAGGAAATGAAAAAGGTTCTTTCAGAAATTCAGGACGGTACATTCGCTACCAACTGGATTGCCGAAAACAAGAACGGCAGAGCGCACTTCAACGCTACAAGACAGCTTAAGGCTGAACATCAGCTTGAAAAGGTCGGAGCAGACATCAGAAAGTTCTATTCATGGAATAAGGAATACGATGACTAATTAAATTCCGACAAATATATAAACGGCATAGCATAAAACTATGCCGTTTTCTTTTACGGTATGTTTTGGGAGGTATCTGAATGAGATTGAATATTCTTGATTTTGGAGCGGATAAGAGCGGTAAAACACTGAGTACGGCAGCTGTACAATCGGCAATAGACAAGTGTCCCGAAAACGGTTGTGTATATGTGCCTGAGGGAGTATATATATGCGGTGCGCTGTTTTTAAAAAGCAATATAACACTGTTTCTGGAAAAAGACGCAGTAATAAAAGGAAGCAGCAGCGCCTGTGATTTCCCTGTAAAAACATATCGTTGGGAGGGCAGGGAAACGGAATGTTATTCTTCGCTTATAAATGCAGGTATAGATACGGACGGAGCGAGCGGTCTTATTATAGAAGGCGCGGGTACGATAGATGCAAACGGCGCGGAATTGTTTCGTCAGGAAATGGAGGAGAGAAAAGGAGCGCGCGGCAGAGCGGTGTGTATAAGAAATTCATCCGATATACGCATAAGCGGCGTAACTATACGTCAGTCGCCTGCATGGTGTCTGCATTTAATAAACTGTCGTAATGTGGAGATAGATAATGTTAAAATTCATACAAAATATGATGAACAGGGTAACCGTTATGCCGGTATTTTTAATGGTGACGGCATAGACTGTGATTCATGTAAAAATGTTTATATTACTAATTCATTTATTGCAAGTCAGGATGACTGCATAGCGATAAAGTCGGGTAAGGATGCAGAGGGAAGGAATGCCGCTATGGGAAGTGAGAATATACATATTTCGGACTGCCGTTTTGAAAGTGGATTTGGTGTTGCAATCGGAAGCGAAATGTCGGGCGGAGTAAAAAATGTAACGGTTCGAAACTGTATATTTAATAATACATTCAGTATAGGCAGTGTCAAAACATGTCGCGGCAGAGGCGGTGTAATTGAGGATATTTTATTTGAAAATGTTGAGCTTTGCAATATTGATACCGAACATACCGATTGTAAATGGTTTCGCGGCGGAATTTATATTGACAGCTATTACAGCAATGATGAAATTTCAAAAGAAAAACAACCTGTAAGCGAGGAAACACCGCTTATAAAAAATATTACTTTTCGTAATGCAAAAGTAGATACCTGCGGCGGCAATGCAATATATATCTCGGGACTTCCGGAAATGCACTGCGAGAATATAACGCTTGAAAATATATCTGCAACCGGTAAATACGGAATGAAGGCATATTTTACAGATAATCTTAACATGAAAAATGTTAAGGTGTCCGCACATGAAGGTGAAAACTATGTTTTTGAAGAAGTTACTCACAGTTAGTGTTTTAATCTTATTGTTAAAAAAGTAAAAGACAAGAAATGATAATTTTGTATAAAATTTTATTGATACCATGAATGGTATATGATATAATAGAAATAACGAGCGGTTTTCCGCGTGAAAGGAGTAATAGTATGAAATATTCAGCAGAAGTAGAAAAGATGTGTCCTCTTGCTAAAGGTACATATCACGGTCCTGCGCCTATCCCCGAAGAGGGCAAATGGGTACAGGCTAAGGAAATCAAAGATATTTCCGGTTTAACTCATGGTATCGGCTGGTGCGCGCCTCAGCAGGGTACTTGTAAGCTTACATTGAACGTAAAAGACGGCGTTATTGAGGAGGCTCTTGTGGAAACAGTGGGCTGTTCAGGTATGACGCACTCGGCGGCTATGGCGGCTGAAATTCTTATCGGCAAAACAATTCTTGAAGCTTTAAATACTGACCTTGTTTGTGATGCAATAAACACAGCTATGAGAGAGCTGTTTTTACAAATTGTATACGGACGTACACAGACTGCTTTTTCAGAGGACGGTCTTCCAATCGGCGCAGGTCTTGAGGATTTGGGTAAGGGATTACGCTCACAGGTTGGTACTACATACGCTACAAGTAAAAAAGGACCTCGTTATCTTGAGCTTGCAGAAGGCTATATTACAAAGGTTGCAGTAGACGAGAATGATACTATTATCGGTTATAAGTTTGTTCATCTCGGTAAAATGATGGAAATGATTAGAAAAGGTGTTGACGCTAACGAAGCTTTGGAAAAGGCAAGCGGTCAATACGGTCGTGTTGATGATGCTGTAAAGCTTATCGACCCGAGAGAAGAATAATAAGGGAGGTAAACGATAATGGCTTTATTTGAAAGTTATGAAAGAAGAATAGACCAAATCAATGCTGAGCTTAAAAAGCACGGTATCAATTCAATAGAAGAAGCAAAACAGATTTGTGATGAAAAAGGCGTTGACGCTTATGGTATCGCAAAGGGTATTCAGCCGATTTGTTTTGAAAATGCGGGCTGGGCTTATACAGTAGGCGCGGCAATAGCTATTAAAGACGGCGTTAAGACAGCGGCAGAGGCGGCTGAAAAAATCGGTCTTGGCTTGCAGTCATTCTGTATTCCGGGTTCTGTTGCAGACGACAGAAAGGTTGGTCTTGGTCACGGAAATCTTGGCGCAATGCTTTTAAGAGATGAAACAAAGTGTTTCGCATTCCTTGCAGGTCACGAGTCATTCGCGGCGGCAGAGGGCGCTATTGGTCTTGCAAACAGCGCAAACAAGGCGAGAAAAGAACCATTGAGAGTTATTCTTAACGGTCTTGGCAAAGACGCGGCAAAGATTATTTCAAGAATTAACGGCTTTACATATGTTCAGACTAAGTTTGACTATTATACAGGCGAGCTTAACATTGTAGAGGAAATCGCTTACTCAAAGGGCGAGAGAGCAAAAGTTCGCTGCTACGGCGCGGATGACGTTCGCGAGGGCGTTGCAATTATGCATAAAGAGGGCGTTGACGTTTCTATCACAGGTAACTCAACAAACCCGACACGTTTCCAGCACCCCGTTGCAGGTACATACAAGAAAGAATGTATCGAGCAGGGTAAGAAATATTTCTCTGTTGCGTCGGGCGGCGGTACAGGACGTACGCTTCACCCCGATAATATGGCGGCAGGTCCTGCATCTTACGGTATGACCGATACAATGGGAAGAATGCATTCTGACGCTCAGTTTGCAGGTTCATCATCAGTTCCTGCTCATGTTGAAATGATGGGACTTATCGGCGCAGGCAACAACCCGATGGTTGGTATGACCGTTGCAGTTGCAGTTGCTATCGCTGAGGCAATGAATAAGTAAGGCTTTTCGGGCATCTATTGATTTTTCAAAAGTAATAAAATTAAAAAAACGTAAAAATAAAAGTTAGACACATCATTTTAAGCAAAAACGCTATGATGTGTCTAATTTTTTGAACTACAAAAGGCAGCTTAACGCTGCCCTTGTGTGAATACCTTTATATTAACGGAAATTCCTCCGCCGTTATAATCGGTTGTAGTGTATCTGCCCAAATAAATACCTTTGCTTTTGCTGCATTATCTTTTTTATTCACTATTATTGTTGTATTGCTTGTTGTTTCAAGCGGTACGCGCTTAACCGCAATCAAACCATCGCGTTTATCATATATTCCAGCATAGACATAACAATTTGCATATGTTGCTTCTGGCGCGACATCAAAGGTATATGCTGTGTCCGTTTCCGTCTTTGTTATTGTTGCGGTTGTGGTGGGAAACGGCGTTGGTTTTGGAGTTGGCTTAGGTGTCGGTGTTGGTGCAAGAGCTGAATTATAATGTATAGTTGCATTTTTTAAATAATCATTATTTGTGCCGATATACATTTCCTCCCACTCTGCTTTGCTTCCTCCGTATTCAACAGTTGTTAATTTTGAGCAATTTCTAAATGCGTCGCTTTCAATTTCGATTACGCTCTTTGGTATAATAACTTCTGTTAAGCCTCTACAATAACCAAATGTATAACTGCCTATATTTGTTATACCGTTTCCGAAAGTAACACTTGTTAAACCGCTACAACCGCTAAATGCAGACGTGCCAATGTTTATTACACTGTCGGGGATTGTAATGCTTGTTAAATTGGGACAATAGAAAAACGCATAAGCGCCAATGTTTGTAACCCCGTTTCCGATAGTAACGCTTGTCAAGCTGTCACAATCGGAAAATGCATCTTCATCAATGCTTTTTACGCTGTCGGGGATTGTTACGCTTGTTAAGCTAACGCAATACTTAAACGCCTCCTTGCTAATGCTTTTTACGCTGTCTCCAAGAGTAACGCTTGTCAAACCGCGACAACCGCCAAATATAGAATTGCCGATGATTGTTACACTGTTGGGGATGGTTACACTTGTTAAGCCGTTGCACCCCTGAAATGCACCCTCTCCAATACTTGTAACGCTGTTGCCAATTGTTACGCTTGTCAATCCGTCGCAACCATAAAACACCCTCTCTCCAATGCTTGTAACGTTGTCTGGAATAGTAACGCTTGTTATACCATCGCAACCACCAAACGCTTGTTCGCCAATGACTGATACGCTGTCGGGGATAGTAATGCTTGTTATGCCATCGCAACCGCTAAACGCATAGGCTGATATTTTAGTAACACCGTTCGGAATTGTTATTGCTCCTGCAATTCTTTTATTATTAAGATAGAGCTTTCTTGTATAAATCTTTGGATTTGAAGTAATATTACCAAAATTTATATTCAAATATGCCGCAAGGTCTGTTATATATACACTGTCTAAATTGTCGCAATCACAAAACGCAGATTCACCAATACTTACAACGCTGTCTGGAATAGTAACGCTTGTTAAGTTATGGTAACCATAAAATGCCTCTCTACCAATGCTTGTAACTCCGTTTTCTATAATAATTGATTTTATTTCACTGCATTTATTATACCAAGAGTAATTTTTATACTTATAGCCATCATACATATCTCCTGTTCCGGTTATTGTAAGCGTGCCATTATCATCAAGTGTCCAAGTAAGATTTTGTCCCCAAGTATCGCTTGTTGCAGCAGTTACAATAACAGGCATACGTGCATACACCATTGACAGCATCAGCATCAAGCTTAAAACTCGCTTTTTCATTTTTTACCTCCTGTTGATTTAGATTTAATCTTCCCCCTCAAGCGTAAGCCTTTTCACGAAGCATAAAAACGCGGCTTAGATTTAATATTACCATACACTACTATACAAAAATACTATAATTAAGCGTTATCCCATATTACATATTGTTTATATATAAAGCTGGCATTTTTGACAATGCAAAACTTATTATTTATGAGATAGTACAACAAGTATATTCAAGCGGAATATCTTTAAAATAAGTACTAAAAAATAGTATTATATTAATTGTATAATAGTTGCTATTTCTATTATAGCATAAATTATCCATAAATCAATAGTTATTTGCTCGAGCGATTTAACTCCACCGCAAACAATTTTATATAATCTATTGTAAAAATCCAAGAGAAATGATATTATTTAACTATCATTATACGAAAAGGAGTACACGCAATTTTAAAATCTGAACCAAAAGAATTAGTAAAAACAAAGGAGAATCCTATGACAAACAAAGATATATTAAACATTGCAATGAGGCAGTCGGCGGTTGATTTAAGCTGTAATGCCGACGATTTTTTATCGGATAAAAACAAGGTTGTAATTTCACAAAAAAACGACGGCGCAAGAAAATACCTTGAACTGCCGTTTGACTGTAATCTTGTGTCATATGGAAATAATATTGTTGCATCGGTCAGAAGTGATGTTTCGGACACGGTAAGCGAATACATAAACAAATATCCGATTGAGCATTGTTTTGAAACGCCGAATATGAATGTACTGAGCGAAAAGTTATCGCCTTACGGTCTGAAAATCTGTTTTATGGCGGAATACTTTCTGCCTGATTTATCGGCTTTGAAAAAACTGCCCTGCAAATATAAAACACGGATTTTAGATGATTTTTCTAATCTCTATCTTCCCGAATGGAGCAACGCTCTATGCGAAAAGCGTAGTGAGCTTGACGTGCTTGGAGTGGGTGCGTATGACGGCGGACGTCTTATAGGTCTTGCAGGCTGTTCTGCGGATTGTAATGATATGTGGCAGATTGGTATTGACGTTTTACCCGAATACCGTTGTCAGGGAGTTGCCGCAGCGCTCACCTCCGCTTTGGCTGTTGAAATACTTAAGCGCGGTAAGATTCCGTTTTACTGCGCCGCGTGGTCGAATATAAAGTCTGTGCGAAACGCTGTTAAATGCGGTTTTCGTCCGGCATGGACAGAAATGACGGTAAAGCCGTCTGAATTTGTTGATAAGATGAATAATATATGATTATAAAATAAGGATATTGTTTTATACAATATTCTTTTATTTTTTGTTACAAATTTAATGTCAGATTACAAATTCAACAGACAATTTTCGATTTAGAAACAAAATGTTTACAATTCTGTATACTTTATTGACAATGAAAATAAATTCAATAAAATAATAGTATGTAGGACTGTATTCATCAGTACGGGCAAAAAAATAGGGAGGATAATCATTATGAAGAGAAAACTGATATCAATGCTGTTGTGTTCGGCGATGTTTACATCTGCCGTTCCCGTGTTAACACATGCGGAAGCGGACGTAACCGCAGGCATCAAAGCAACTCTGCGATTTGATTACCCGCAGACAGCAGACAGGGTAAAAGACAGCAATATCAAAATTGAAATGTACAGAGGCGATGATATAATCGGTGAAATTCCGTTTGACGGAGATGTTACCGGTGAAATCAGCGGCAGTACAAATGTTGTAAAGAAAAATACCGAAGGCGGAGTTTTAGGAAATGAGACCGAAATCGGTTATTTTGACGTTAATGTATCAAACCTGAGTCTGGGCGATTATAAATTTAAGCTCAGCGGTACAGGTTACAGCGATTATGAAAGTAAAACAATTACGTTGGATAACTATTCGCGTCAGGTTATATTCGGAACAGGTGACAAGACGTTCTCAATAGGCGATGTGAATAATGACGGCAGGGTAGATACAGCCGATCGTGATTTAATAACATCGGCGCTTGGCACAAATAATGAAAAATATGACCTTAACGGCGACGGTAAGATAAACATAGTAGACCTTGCATATGTAAATCATCAGATAGGCAATAAAGGCGAAGCACAGGTATTTGATACTGCGCTTATTGCTGAAAGAGCCGTTAAGACACAGGAAACAGAAAACAATGTTAAAGTTGTCGAAGGTTCGGTGGGCGATATATTTACCGAAAATAATGTACAGCCGGTTACCTTAGGCGCTAAAACAGAAAATGAACCGATTGCAATTCCTATTGAATTCAACGCACCTGTTGAAATGGAACAGATTGAGGTCATTTCACCCGATACCAAAGGTGCGCTTACAGCAGGCACTGCTGAGATTACATATACTGAGGACGGTAAAGAAAAGCAGGAGGAAATTCATTTTAACAATGCTATTCCCGATAATATATCTCTTTTAAGCGACAGTGAGGAAACTAAGACAGTTGTTATTTCACTTGGCAAACGTGTTGCGGTTAAGAAAGTTGTTATCAATGTAACCGAAGTACAGGGTGAGGACGGAACACCGACTTATGCTGTTGTGCAGGAGGTTAAATTCCTTAAGGATATAGTTCCCGAAAATCCTGCGCCGCAGGTGCTTTCAGTACAGAATGTAACGGCTCAGCCGCTTAATGAAAGCGTTAAGCTTACATGGGACGAATTCCCGAATATTTCAGGCTACAAGGTGCTTTACGGTTTAGAAAACGGTAAGTTTACAGAGGAAATGGAAGTCGATGTAAATACTGCTGTAATCAGCGGTCTAAAGAATCTTAAAACTTATTATTTCACTGTAATTCCTACAAGCGACGGTTGGGAAGGTGGACGAAGTGAGGTTGTAAGCGCGATACCTCAGCCTAATTCCGTACCGTTAAAACCTGATATGGTTAGTGTCAGAGAAATGGACGGCGCGCTTGCGCTTTCATGGAAGGCAACAGAGAACGCAGTATATTACAATGTATATTATAAGAAATCTGCGGAGGCAGACAGCACCTACACACAAGCAGGCGGTAATCTTACAGAACCGTCATGTATAATTCCGGGACTTGAAAATGATATAGAATACAGTATTTATATTGTAGCAGGCAATAACATAGGAAAAGGTCCGAAATCGGATATATATGCGGGTATTCCTCACAAAGAGATTACGAAAGCTCCGGATATTCCTACGCTTCACAGAATACCGTCTGACAATATAGAAAAAATAGAAATGGGTAACCCCAATAATTATAACCGTAACGAATATCCGAATGGATTTAGTGTAAACAATGTTGCGGACGATGATTTCGGTACACACTGGACAGCGCGTGTATTCTGGGAAAGCAGCCAGTTTACATTTACATTTAAAGATGCAAAGGAAATGAATTATATGGTATATGCTCCGCGTCAGGACGGACAATACCGCAGAAGTCTTGCAAGATATTCAATTACTGTCTGGGATGAGGAAGGAAATCAGAAACAGCTTGTAAGCGGAAAAGGCATTACAGTAAATTCAACAGAAACGGGCTATGCAATTTTGGAATTTGAAAGAACAAAGGTTAAAAAGCTTGCAGTGTCAACTGCTCAGTGGGAGGGTTCGCCGACAGGTCTTAGCCTTTCAGAAGCAGTTTTCTATGAGGCGGATAATCTTGCATCTGATGTAAGAGCGTTATTTGCTGATAATACATATACAGCACTTACGGCAGAAGCAAAAGCTGATAAAACTGTAACACAGAAAAAGATTGAGGATTTGCGTGCGGAAGCAAACAATGCAGAGGGATACTACGTGGATAAAGATGTCCTGCTTGATGAACTGACGCTTGCAGAAGGTTTGCTTAACGGTGAAAATGATGCTTTGGGACTTGTGAAAACAGGTATACAGTCAAGAAGCACAGGCGCTGACAGCGCGAAATACGGACAGTCGGGAAGCGACCTTCAGCCGCTTGGAGTTGTTGCATATGCAACGGAGTTTGCGCAGAGCAAAAAGCTTGAGGAAACAAAAGTTACCATTTACGCTAATATCCCAGAAGGAGAAAATGTATACGTTGTTCCGACACAGTATTTTGCAGAAGCAAACGCATGGCAGGGCGGCGCAATTGCACTTAAGAACGGACGCAACATTATTGAAATCCCGAAAATAGGCGCGCAGACTACGGAGCGCGGCGGTTCGCTTTATATAAAATATTCGGGAGATAAGGCAGATGAAATATCACTGCATGCAAGAATGGGTGTTACGCCTATTCCGCTTCTGGAATTGAGTGACTGGTACAGCATAAGTGAGGACGAGAGAAAAACGCGTATAGGAGAGTATATTGATACGCTTGTAAATCATACCAAGAGCTATAATATGACACAAACAGGTATATACAACTCAACTGAAATTTCAATGCCGAACGTACTTTTGTCTGTTGCGGCACAGCCTGTATTAAATGCTGTAAAGCCGACAAATGCAGACAGAAATGCGGCTATTGAAAACATGTATAACAATGTCCTTGCTTGGGAGGATGTAATGCACATCTGCAATACTACTCAGGGTATTGATAATACGTTGTCAAACAGTGATATGCAGTCGCGTCAGAATATACGTTATATGAGAATGTTCGCAAAGGCATTTATGTATGCGGCAGGAAGCCATATAGGTATAGGCTACGGCTCTGTCGGTGGCATGGCAAGCGGCAAACCTATATCGGCGCTTGGTGAAAACGCGGTTTCAAACAGCCTGTTCGGCTGGGGTATTGCCCATGAAATAGGACATAACATGGATAAGCTCGGCAAGGCTGAAATTACGAACAATCTTTACTCAATGATGGTTCAGACCTATGACGGAAAACAGAATACACTGCCGTCACGTCTTGAAAAGAGCAATAAGTATGCCGGTATTTATAAAAAAGTTGCGGAAGGTCGCAAGGGTATGGCAAACGATGTGTTTGTACAGCTTGGCATGTACTGGCAGCTGCATCTTGCATATGATGACGGTGAAAATCCGATGAACTTCTATAACAAGCTGTTCAAGGAATGGAAGAGCGGCTCGGTTACTGCTCCTACAAGCGATGAACGCTTTGCGCTTATCGCAAGTAAAATTGCAAATAAAAATCTTACAGATTTCTTTACAAGCTGGGGAGTGGATTTAAGCGATACCGTAAAGGCACAGTTAAAGAATTATCCCGCTGAAACAAGAAGTATTCAGTATTTGTGCGATGAGTCAAGACGTTACCGCTTAAACGGCGGTAAAACCGCAGCCGGTACAACGACTGCAAAGGCACAGCTTGACAGCTCTAACGAGAAGCAGATAAATCTGACTTTCTCAAATACAGCTGATAAGAGTTCAATTCTTGGTTATGAAATCAAAAGAAACGGTAAAACAATTGCATTTGTGACAGAAAATACATATACAGATATAATAGGCTCAGCAAATAATACGGCGTTCGGTTACAGCGTGCAGGCATTTGATATGCTTGGAAATAAAGTCGGTGCGTCGGCTGACGCAGGACAAGTGAGAATATCATATGTAAAAACAATTGATAAGAACTCATATACCGAAAAGCGTAATGCAGACGGTTCAATAAGCGTTACAATGAACAAAACAACGGCTGTTTCGGGCGTTAAGATTACAAACGCTCCGAAGACAGGAAAATATACCGTATCGGTAACAGATGAAAAAACAACAGTGGCAAAGAACGGTGATTTTTCTGTTAATGAAACGCCTGACGAAGGTTATTACGTATCATATTTTAATAAGCCGAATACATCGGATACACGTATCTGGACATATGACGCAAAGGAAATTACGGTTACGGGAGTACCGCAGGACGCAGTTGTAGAGTTTATCAGCTATGTAGGAGATAATATAGAATTTACAACTGATGCGGCAGTCGGCAGACTTAAAAACGATTATGTATATGATAACGGCAATGGCGGTCAGGATACAATTAAAGCAGGTACAATTGTTGTGACAGGTACTTATCGCGGCGACCCGTTGTATAATACAATTCAGATAAACGGTAAATTTGTATCGGTAAATCCCGAAACAAACGAGGAAACAGTTGTAGAACGCGCGATTGACGGATATTCGCTGTTGTTCGCTGAAATACCGGCAGATGGTGAGGTAAGCGACATAAGCGACGGTATATTTATATTTGTTCCGGATGTACAGAAGGAAGCGGAACTTCAGGGTAAGGGCGATGCTCACGACTGTTCGGCGGCAAGTCTTCTGCCTGCTCAGATTAAGGCGGAAATATACCGCACGGACACAATAGAAAGTACGGAGAGTAAGCGTAAAACAAGTGATACAATATGGATTACTTCTCCTCCAATTGACTCCATGCCTGATATAATACTGGAAGGAGATGAAAATTGATGAAAAAAATTGCGTCAGGAATAATCTCGCTTCTGTGTATTTTAAGCATGATAATGGCAGTAAGCGTTCCTGTATTTGCGGTAGATTATAAGCCATCCGTTAAAATCGTTATGAGCGAAACGAAGAAAAAAGCGGAAATTAAATTAAATGGTGTCGGTGAATATATTTACTCGGTTCAGCTTACGCTTGATGTAAGTCCTGAAAATGAAGAATATACGCTTACGGGAACTGACAAAAACACATATTCTGTTGTGAAAAATGAAAACGGCAAAACAGTTTTATATGTTGATTTTTCATCGCTTGCCGATGGAACTAAGGAAATAAGCCTTGCATCACTCAACAGCGACAGGGCTATGCAAGTCGGAAGCAGGGCGGATTTAATAGTTATTAACCGTTCAATGCGCGGTGAGGAATATAAAAATATTACTGTAAGCGTAACGAATAAAACAGTATCAAATGATGATGAACAGAGCGGCAGCGGCGGTAAAAAACAAGGCGGCGGTGAGATTGCTTTGCCTAATCAGGGTCAGACAGGCACCGTTACAGCACCGGACAACATGGTAGTTGATACAGGTTTCAGTGATGTTCCGCTTAATTTCTGGGCGAACAGTTCAATTAAATTTGTAACTGAAAAGGGTTTGTTTGAAGGCACGTCAGAAAGTACGTTCGACCCTCACGCGCAAATGACAAGAGGTATGTATGTTACGGTTCTAAGCCGTTTCGGTGATAAGATAGGCGATGAATGGCGCATAAGCTGTGATAATCCCGCCGCGTTCAGTGACATTGCAGGCGATGAATGGTTTGCTGACGCAGTTGCGTGGGCAGGCGGCACAGGTCTTGTAAACGGAATTGACGAAGGTATTTTCGGTCCGTACTATCCGATTACAAGAGAACAGATAGCTGTTATGACGGTAAATTTTGCCCGTCTTTGCGGCAAGACGCTTGCGCCTGTAAATCAGGCAGTTACTTTTGCCGATGCAGGCAATATAAATGACTGGGCTAAGGAAGCTGTAATGCTTTCTCAGTGCGCCGGACTTATCTACGGACGCGAGGACGGAACCTTTGCTCCGCAGGATACGGCAACACGTTCCGAAGTCGCTGCGATACTTACAAGATTTGTTCAGAATATAAAATAATATATGTAAAGAAGCTGTCAATTTGACAGCTTCTTTAATTTGCAAAAAATAATTTTATAGTGTATAATAAAATAAGCACAAAAAATATCAGCAGAAATACCATTAAGAAAAAATTGTTAATAACATTGGAGGAAACTTATGAAAAAATTTAATATCGCAATATGCGATGATGAAATGTCTGATTTAATGTATGAGAAAGAACTTATAGATGATGTAATGCCCGATATTTCAAATGAAGCTGAATGGACAATTGATATGTTTTCATCATCACAAGAGATGATAAATTCAGAAAAAACATACAATATGGTTTTTCTTGACGTAGAAATGGTTGAATTGAACGGTATTGAAACGGCAGAAGCATTGTATAGGAAAAGTCCTGTAACTTTAATTTTTTTTGTTACACATCATGAAGGCTATATGGATGAAGCTATGAATAAGCATGCTTTTCGTTTTTGGACAAAGCCTATTGACCGTACAAGACTTATTTACGGTATTCAGTCGGCAATTAAAGAACTTGACATGAAATGCAGAAGTTTAAGCCTTAATGTAGGAAAACAAAAAATAGACATACCATTAAATAATATTATATATGTTTATCATGAAAGCAGACATACATATATTGTAACAACAGACAGAACAATAAAAATTATTGCTCCATTAAGCAGCATAGTTAAACAATTATCCGAAGATTATTTTGCAGCAACACATGCAAGCTATTACGTTAATTTGAATTATGTTTCTGATTATTCTAAAAGTGAAGTAATATGCGAGTATAAAAAACAGTATTATCATGTATGTGTTTCCACTCGAAAATATTCGGATTTTAATAAAAGATTTATAGAATGGAGTTGTAGGCTGAAATGAGTATTAGTTTTGGATATATATTAAGTCATATTTTCACCTTTTCCTGCAATTTAAAAACCGCTTTATGAAAAACAAAAACTGCACTTAGACAAAAAAAACAGCATTTAGACAATTTGTATTGACTTTTTAATGATTTTAACCTACGATATAAATATAAATAAAGTACGCGTCTTATTTATGAACTATTGTAACTTAAGGAAAAATATGTTAAAATTAAAAGGAGATAATACTTATGAAAAAAAACTTAAAGAAACTAATAGCAATGGGTCTTACTGCTGTTATGGCTGTATCGGTAATGAGCGTAAGCGCATTTGCGGTTGAGGATAATGAAGTAATATATAATTATATACAGGACGGTCAGGAAGTTAATATTACACAGACTGACTTAGACGCAGGACACTGGGATAAAGACGCACTCGGCGATACTGCGCCTTTTATATATGAGAATTTTCCTATGAGCATGACAGGTTTTGCTAACGATTTTGCAGAACTGTCATTAGACCTTGTTTATATGAAAAATATTGATGAGATGAACTCTGTACATCTAACAATTACAAATATTTTAGATAATACTGTTATTTATAATGATGATATTAACGAACAGAGTTTTTATTCACCTATTTTAGAAGTAAATGGTCAATATGAAGTAAAACTAACAGAAACTTTTGATAATAAAACTAATGAATACACAAAAGTTGTTTTTGTAAATAAAACGCCAGCAGAGATGCCTGAATTTGTAAGTAATCCAACACTAAATGAAAATGCTCAGATTTTAATTGCTGATACTGATACTTTGCGTGCGGGTCAAACAATGAATGAAAATGGTCAAATTGTAGTTGATACTCGTGTTGCAAAATATGACAAGATTTTAGCAAAAGATTTTTTTGAGTATTGTAATACTTTATCTGAAGATAAGGTTTATAGGATATTTGCTAATGAGGGTGAAAAACAGTATGGTGGATTTTTTTCAAAAGCGAATGGCAATGAAATATACGATTTGACGATTGATGCTTATGATTGGGATGATATTTATGCACCTGAACCCTTAACTATGCCTAATGTAACAATCAATGACGTAAAAAACAAAGCTGAAGAAATAAGAATTACTGACAGTAGTTTTAGAATTAAGGATACAACAACGCAAGGTGGTTATGCAGCTTATTCTGTTTATTTGCCCCAATCATTTGTAGGGTCAGATGCTGAAGATGCACAATTCAGAATATCTGTTCAGGGGACAAATAAAATAGCAATGAAGGTTTGGAGTGACCTAAAAAATGGTGTAACTCCGCAGCTTATTAGAACATACACCTCTAACAACAATACTAATACTACTTATATGGATGTATATACGGAAGACTATAAGAATACTGCACAATATATATCATTCTATGTAATGGTATATTTTCCTACTGCTACTGATGGATATGCTATGATAAACGTAGAACCAATTAGTGGTTATGAAGATGATGTTACAGGTTCTGTGTACAACGCATATAATGGTGATAGTGTATATCGTGAACTTAATAACACGGAATTTACGCTGACGGATTCATGGGACATTGATGCTTTTTGTATAGATTATTGGGGAACAACTGATGTAGAATACAAGGTTGAAATTAAGAACAGAAGTTTAGAAGAACAAGCAAAGGTAGATAGTGGTGTACGTGTGACAGGTTCTCCTAATAAGACTTTATCAATATGGACAATTAACAATAGAAATGCAATGACAACATGGTATGTTAACAATGTATATACTGTACCTAAGAATACAGACATGACAATCTATTGTTATCCGTACAGCATGGATGATAATGCTATTACTGTACAAAATGTTTCGACAGGAAGTAATTCAGCAAATTGTTATCAACTGTCATATAAAATGGTTAAATAAAACATATTAAGGAAGTGTATTCAATGAAAAAAATAATATCCTCAATTTTGTCACTTATGTTGTTTGTAGATTGTTTGGCGGTTATACCGCCAAACAATGTTTTTGCCGCAGATGAACAAAAAGGTGATTTCATGTATAATGAAATCGGAGAAATAACCTCATATGTCAGCGATAACGGAATATGTGAAATTCCTGAGAATACAAAGGCTGATTTTCTGTCAGGAAAGAAAGCTGAGGAATCAAAGCCTATTAAGAAGCTTATTATAAACAAGGGTGTGACACTTCCGATGCTTGATTTCTTAACAGATTTAGAGGAAGTGGAGTTCAAAGAGGGTGTAACGGAAATAGAATCACGTCTTCTTGAAGACTGCAAATCACTTGAAAAAGTGACGCTGTCTTCAACAGTTAAGAAAATAGGTGACAGAGCGTTTATGGATTGTGAAAGCCTGAAAAAAATTGAATGGGCTGATGGCTTACAGTCAATAGGCGAGTATGCTTTCTACGGCGCAAAGTCTTTATCGGGAGATATTTTAATGCCCGATACAGTTACATATTTAGGTGACAGCGCATTTGCAGAATGCGGAAAACTCAATAAAGTACACTTATCCGATAATATTTCAAACATACCGTCAGACGGTCAGGGTTGGTTTGCAGGAACAAAAATAGAAGAGATAAATATTCCTGATACTTTGCTTGACAACCCTCCTATATTAAGGGCTGACGAAATTATATTTAATTCAGATATGACTGTAAAAATCTATAATGCTGTTGCAGATTCAAATTGGTGTTTTAACAAATATCTAAAAGGTAAAACTGACAAAACAATCGGACAGTATGACGGATTTGCAGTAGTAGAAAATACAGTTTTAAGGTATACCGGAACAGCCAAAAATCCAACAGTTCCCGAAGGTATTAAGACGATAGGCGATAGTGCGTTTGTGTACTGTGATATTGATACAGTGTCTTTGCCCAAATCACTGGAAAAAATCTCTGATAATGCGTTTCGTATGACAACATTGAAAAACATTGTTATACCGCAAAACGTAAAAAATATAGGCAGTAATGCTTTTTATTACTGTCCGCTTTTAGAAAGCGTTACGGTTGAGGGCAATCCAAAGCTTGGTGATAGAGCATTTGAACTTACAAATATTCTTACTGAGGATACAATTGTATTCAAACAAAATACGCAGGCTCTAATGGAACAAGTGAGTGATAGCGGTATGTCGGAAACTTATTTGCCGACATTTTATGAATTGCTTAATCAGAACCGTGAACGCGTAGGCTTGAAGCCTGTTACCGTACCTAAAGAGGTAGAAAAACAACCGAAGGAAACACCGAAGCCATCTATAACCCCAAACCCAACTGAACCGACAAAACCGACGGTTGAACCGACAGTCACACCTGCACCCGAAGTATTAACAGTTGAAGGCAGTGAAGATATTACCATTAAAGTTAATGACAAAACAGTAGTATTTCCTGACGCAAAACCGTTTGTAGATAACAACGGACGCACGCAGGTGCCTATACGCGCGGTGTCGGAGCTGCTTAACTGTAAGGTTGACTGGCAACAGGATATATCAACGGTAGTTATAACAAAGGATAACGGAGATACAGTGAAAATTACGCTTAACAGTAATGTTATGACGATAAATGAAAAGCCTGTGCAGATGGATACAGCCGCAACATTAAAAGATGACAGAACATTTATTCCTGTCCGCTTTGTTGCCGAAGCGCTTGGGCTTACAGTAAACTGGAAGGGATAAAAAATCAGAAGAAAATAAGACTGCTGCATTATGCAGCAGTCTTTTTAATCATGCTGAAAAAATTTTTTCAACTTTTTTTAAAAAAGGTATGGTATTTTATTTAAAAATAAGATATAATTAAAGGATAAAATGACTATTATTATGCTAAAACGCAGAAATAGTCAAATAAAAGGAAAGGCGATGAAGCTGTTATGGAGGAAATACTGAATATTTTAGATAAGGATAAGCAAAGCATTTCAATGTCAAAATTGGCGCAGATGCTTGGTACAGAGGAACAGGAAGTCGCCGAAAGCATTAAAAAGCTTGAAAAAGAAAACGTAATTGTAGGTTACAAGACAATTATCAATTGGGAAAAAACAGAACGTGACGTTGTAACGGCGCTTATTGAACTGCGCATAACTCCTCAGCGCGGCGAAGGCTTTGACAGAGTGGCGGAGAGGATTTATAAATATCCGCAGGTAAAATCACTTTATCTTATGTCGGGCGCTTATGATTTGGCTGTTACAATTGAAGGCAAAAGCATGAAGGAAGTTGCGTTGTTTGTCGCTCAGAAGCTTGCGCCTATGGATTCGATAATCTCGACTGCAACACATTTTGTACTGAAAAAATACAAGGAGGAAGGAATTGTATTCGAGGATGATGAAAAGGATACAAGACAGGTGATTACGTTATGATGGATTACGATAAATTGGTATCGCCGGTGGTGGACGCTATTCCGCCGTCGGGTATAAGAAAATTTTTCGATATTGCCGCTGAAATGGAGGATGCAATTTCTTTGGGTGTGGGTGAACCTGATTTTACAACCCCATGGACAATACGCGAGGCGGGAATTTATTCACTGGAAAAAGGTCAGACACATTATACCGCAAATGCCGGTCTTTTGGAGCTTCGTGACGAAATATGTCATTATAATAAGCGTAAATTCGGTGTTGAATATGACCCGAAAAAGGAAGTGCTTGTAACAGTAGGCGGAAGTGAAGCGATTGACGCCATGATAAGAAGCGTCGTAAATCCGGGAGATGAGGTGCTTATTCCCGAACCAAGCTTTGTTTGTTACAAACCGCTTACAGTTATGGCAGGCGGAAAGCCGGTTATTATTGAAACAAAGGAAGAGGATAATTTCAGACTTCTTCCCGAACAGTTAAAAGAAAAAATAACCGATAAAACAAAACTTCTGATACTTCCGTATCCGAATAATCCGACTGGCGGTGTAATGTCAAAAGCCGATTTGGAAGCAATCGCAGAGGTTCTGCGCGGTACAGATGTTTTTGTACTGTCGGACGAAATATACGGCGAACTTCGTTACAGCGAAGAGGAGCATACCGTATTTTCATCAATTGACGGCATGAAGGAAAGAACTGTTGTAGTGAACGGTTTTTCAAAGGCATTCGCTATGACCGGCTGGAGATTGGGCTATGCGCTCGGTCCTGAAAGACTGATAAAGCTTATGACAAAAATACATCAGTTCGGCATAATGTCAGCGCCTACCACTGCGCAGTTTGCGGCAATTGAAGCGCTTAAAAGCTGTGATGACGATGTTGTCGAGATGAGGCGTGAATATAATTACCGCCGACGTTATATAGTAGACGGCTTCCGCGAAATGGGACTTAGCTGTTTTGAGCCGTACGGCGCGTTTTACGTGTTCCCGTGCATTAAATCAACGGGCATGACAAGCGATGAATTTTGTATAAGGCTTTTAGAAGAAGAAAAAGTTGCGGTTGTTCCAGGCAATGCGTTCGGAGAATGCGGCGAAGGCTTTATACGCTGTTCGTATGCGTATTCTATTGAGAATATACAGGAAGCATTAAAAAGAATAGAGCGTTTTGTTACGCGTCATAAATAAACAGAGGATTTTGAAAGGAATTTACGGTGAATCAAATGGATACAAAATACATATTCGTAACAGGCGGAGTTGTTTCGGGACTGGGAAAGGGCATTACCGCCGCATCTTTGGGAAGGCTTTTAAAGGCTCGCGGCTATAAGGTCACAATGCAGAAATTCGACCCTTATATAAATATGGATCCCGGAACAATGAGTCCGTACCAGCATGGCGAGGTTTTTGTTACTGACGACGGTGCGGAAACAGACCTTGACTTGGGTCATTACGAAAGATTTATTGATGAAAATCTGAGTGTAAACTCAAATGTAACGACAGGAAAAATATATTGGAATGTAATTTCAAAGGAAAGACGCGGTGATTATGAAGGCAGAACCGTACAGGTAATCCCACATATCACAAATGAAATTAAGTCGCGTGTTTACCGCGTTGCAAGCACACAGGACACCGATATTGTAATTACGGAAATCGGAGGTACCGTCGGCGATATAGAGTCTACACCGTTTTTGGAGTCCATAAGACAGGTGCAGACTGAGGTAGGCAAGGAAAACTGCATGTACATACATCTTACGCTTGTACCGTATCTTTCAACTTCGGGCGAGCAGAAGACAAAGCCTACACAACACAGTGTAAAGGAGCTTTTAAGTCTTGGCATTCAGCCGGATGTGCTTGTTTTAAGAACCGAAAAACCGCTTGAAGAAGGTCTGGCTGATAAAATTGCGTTATTCTGTAACGTATCGCCGGAATGTGTTATAGAAAATCTTGACCTTGATACCTTATATGAAGTTCCTCTTGCATTAGAGAAGGAGGGACTTGCCAAAGTTGTATGCAAGCGTCTTGGTCTTGAGGATAAGAAGCCTGACCTTGAAAACTGGACAAACATGGTGAATGTCGTGAAAGACCTTATGAACGGCGGCAAAGAGGAGGTTACAATTTCTCTTGTCGGCAAGTATGTTTCGCTTCATGATGCATATATAAGTATAGTAGAATCATTAAAGCACGGCGGAATACAAAATCATGTAAATGTCAATATAAACTGGGTTGACAGCGAGGAGGTTACGGCGAAAAATGCAGATAAGCTTCTTAAAGGTTCAGATGGTATTTTAGTTCCCGGCGGTTTTGGTGACAGGGGCATAGAAGGCAAAATTATTGCGGCTCAGTATGCAAGAGAAAATAAAATCCCGTATTTCGGTATTTGTCTGGGTATGCAGATTGCTGTTATTGAGTATGCAAGAAATGTGCTTGGCTACAAGGATGCTCATTCTGCGGAGTTAAATCCGAATACAACTCATCCTGTGATTGACCTTATGCCTGAACAGCGCGATATTGAGGATTTAGGTGGAACAATGCGTCTTGGTCTGTATCCGTGTAAGGTTACTGACGGTACGCTGGCACGTAAGGTGTATTCAAACGACCTTATATATGAAAGACACCGTCATCGTTATGAATTTAATAATTTTTACAGAAATGAAATTACAGAAAAGGGTATGGTTATTTCAGGTCAGTCGCCTGATGAAAAGCTTGTGGAAATGGTAGAGCTGCCAAATCATCCATGGTATCTTGGAGTGCAGTTCCATCCGGAATTCAAGTCAAGACCAAATCATGCCCATCCGCTGTTTGCGTCCTTTATAAAGGCGGCACTTGATAAAAAGGCGGCTGAATAAAATTGCTTATGTTATCATTTTTTGATAGAGGCAGTACACTTGAAAGGAAGTCTTAACTTGAAACATTATTGGAAGTATATAAAACCGTATATGCCATTTTTTATACTTGGTCCGCTTCTGATGCTTACAGAAGTGGCGGGTGAAATTGTGCTGCCGAGAATTATGGCAACAATGATTGACAGCGGTATTGGTGATGCATCGGCAGGCTTGGGAACAGGATATATACTTTCGCGCGCCGCAATGATGATTGGTTTTATCGCGGTAATGATAACAGGCGGTATCGGAGGTCATTATTTTTCAACGCGCGCATCTGTATGTTTCAGCGCCGATTTAAGACAGGGAGTTTTTGAAAAGGTACAGAAATTTTCGTTTAAAAATATAGACGGGTTCTCAACAGGCTCGCTTGTAACAAGACTGACTAACGATATTACTCAGGTTCAGAATATGACGCGAATGCTTCTTATTATGGCTATGCGCTCACCCGGTATGCTTATCGGCGGTATTATCATGGCATGCTCGATAAACAGCCGTCTTGCGCTTGTACTTGTCGTGGTTATACCTGTATTGGCAGTTGTAATAGCCGCACTTTTAAAAACAGCATTTCCGCGTTTCGGTATAATGCAGAAAAAGTTAGATAACCTTAATTCAGGTATGCAGGAGAATATAACAAATGTACGCGTTATAAAATCATTTGTAAGACAAAAGTTTGAAATTGAAAAGTTTTCGGATGCAAATAATGATTTGATGTCGTCAACTTTAAGCGCTATGAAGATAGTTGTTACTACAATGCCTGTTATGATGCTGGCGATGAATGTAACAACGCTTGTTGTGGTATGGCTTGGCGGTAAATTTGTTGTCGGCGGCAGTATGGGCGTTGGTGAACTGACTGCGTTTACGACGTATATAACGCAGATACTTATGTCGCTTATGATGGTTTCCATGCTGTTTTTACAGCTTTCACGCGCACTCGCATCCTCTGCGAGAATTACTGAGGTACTGAAAACGGAGGTTGATTTGACGGATGATAATGCTTCGCAAAAGGACAGAACAGTAAAAGAGGGTCGCGTTGAATTTAAAAATGTGTACTTTAAATATTACGAAAAACGTCAGGAAAATGTACTGGAAAATATTTCGTTTACGGCTGAACCCGGTGAGATTGTCGGTATAATAGGCACAACAGGCTCCGGAAAATCTTCGCTTGTTCAGCTTATTCCGCGTCTGTATGACGTAACACAGGGTGAGGTTACGGTTGATGGAGTTAATGTAAAGGAATACAGTCTGAAAAATCTGCGTGACGGTGTCGGAATGGTGCTTCAGAAGAATGTGCTGTTCAGCGGTACAATTGAGGATAATCTTCGCTGGGGCGATGAAAACGCGTCAATGGACGAAATACGCTCGGCGGCAGACGCCGCGCAGGCTGACGGTTTTGTAACTTCATTTACCGACGGCTATAATATGGAGCTTGGACAGGGCGGAGTAAATGTGTCGGGCGGTCAGAAGCAAAGACTTTGTATCGCGCGCGCACTGTTAAAGAAGCCTAAAATTTTAATTCTGGATGACAGTACCAGCGCCGTTGATACGGCAACAGAAGCCAAAATAAGACAGTCATTTACAACAAGTCTTAAAAATTCAACTAAAATAATAATTGCGCAGCGTATCACTTCTGTGATTGACGCTGATAAAATCGTAGTCCTTGAGGACGGTAAAATTGCAGGTATAGGCTCACATGAGGATTTAATGAAATTATGTGACGAATACCGTGATATTTACTATTCACAGATGGACAAAGAGAAGGAGGTGTCTTGATATGCCTCCTCAAATGGGAAGAAACAGGCGAAGTATGAAGGAAAAACAGAAGCCTAAAAATACAAAGCAAACCATTAAACGCCTGCTTTCTTATTTAAAAGAAGAAAGATATAAAATCGCTTCGGCAATTTTCTGTGTGCTTTTAAGTTCTGCCGCAACACTCAGCGGTTCGTACCTGCTCCGTCCGATTATAAACGGACTTACCGATACTTCAAAAACGGCGCAGGAAAAAATTACAGGCTTGCTTATGGGTTTGTTGTTAATGGCGGCAGTATATTTTATAGGTGTAATTGCGACATATTTTCAGGCGCGTGTTATGATAGGAGTGTCACAGCGCACACTGAATAAAATAAGAGAAAGCCTGTTTAAAAAGCTTCAGACGCTTCCTGTACGGTATTTTGACCAAAATCCGACAGGCGATATAATGAGCCGATTTACGAACGATGTCGACATAATCGGTGAAATGCTTAATTCAACGCTTGTACAGATTTTTTCAGGTACAATCACTCTTTTGGGTACATTGGGACTTATGCTGTATACCAACTGGGTGCTTGCGCTTGTAACAATAATATTTTCACCGGTAGTTGCGCTTATAGGCGGAACTATTGCAAGTAAATCACGTAAGTATTTTCTGAGCCAGCAGGTTGCGTTGGGAAAGGTTAACGGCTTCATTGAGGAAACGGTTACCGGTCAGAAGGTAGTCAAGGTTTTTAACCATGAAAATAAGATTATTGAAGAATTTTCAGATTTAAACGGCGAACTCAGAAATGTTCAGATAAAGGCGCAGTTTATAGGCGGAATTATGGGACCGTGTATGAACGCGTTAAGTCAGGTCAACTATACGCTTACAGCAACAGTCGGTTCAGTAATTACTTTTGTATCGCGATGGGGCAGAGGATTTCCGTTTGCCGCGCTGGATATAGGTGGTATGACGGTATTTGTCAACTTTTCAAGACAGTTTTCACGTCCTATAAATGAGCTTGCACAGCAGATAACGAATATCATGTCTGCGCTTGCAGGTGCGGAACGCGTATTCAGTGTGATGGATGAGGAACCGGAAAAGGACGAGGGTAAAAAGCTTTCTCCCGAAAACATACGCGGCGATGTGGTTGTCGAAAATGTGACGTTTGGATATAATCCGGATAAAACTATATTGAAGGGTGTGTCCATTTACGCGCATCCTGGACAGAAAATCGCACTTGTCGGTTCGACCGGCGCGGGCAAAACCACGATAACAAATCTTATAACAAGATTTTATAATATAGACAAAGGAAAAATTACAATAGACGGTATTGATATAAAAGACATAAGTCTTGAATGTCTGAGAGAAAACATCGCAATGGTGCTTCAGGATACTCATTTGTTTACGGGTACAATTATGGACAACATCCGTTATGGGCGTCCTGACGCAACAGATGCAGAGGTAAGACAGGCGGCGATGACTTCATGTGCGCATATGTTTATCAAAAACATGCCCGATGGTTATGATACAATGCTTAAAGGCGACGGGGCGAATTTGTCGCAGGGACAAAGACAGCTTTTGAATATCGCGCGCGCCGCGCTTTCAAAAGCGCCGATACTGGTGCTTGACGAGGCTACAAGCTCAGTTGATACGAGGACAGAACGTCAAATAAACGAGGGTATGGACGCGCTGATGGAGAACAGGACGACATTTGTAATTGCCCACCGTCTGTCCACAATAAGAAATGCGGACGCGATTATGGTTTTGGAAAATGGTGAAATAATCGAACGAGGTTCGCATGACGAGCTTTTAGCGCAAAAGGGCAGGTATTACGAATTGTATACAGGCTTAAAGGAATTAGATTAGTTTCTGTCTTACCGCTACTAAAAAGTACGGCAAGCAAAAAGGCTATAATAATGAGGAAGGAAGGTTATTAAATGAAGGTATACCAGTTAATATATACCTCTGTACAGCACAGCCTGTCCGACAGTGAATTGGGGCTTGTAAACCAGTCGGGGCTGAGGGTATTCTCCTGTACGCAGGGACTTACCAGACAAAATGTTGATGAAATAATACGTTTTGCAACTTACAGACTTCCGAAAAACAATGAAATTGAATACTCAAAAACACCGTGCGACCCGTCTGTACCCGAGCAGTTCCCCAAAATATTCAGAACGCTCAGGCTTTCGGACGGTAGATATGCCGCAATGCAGATTTCATATTCAGGGTACAATTTTGAGGGTGAGGAAGGAAATTTGTTCGCTCATGCATTTGTCTTTGATGATGTGGACGATGATTTTATGCCCGAAAAGTATTTCGGACATACCGCATACCGAACTCATCTTACCGAAAAGGATTTAAACGGACAGATAGTACATTACTTAAAGCCGCTTGACGATATTTTACCGTCTGAAGGTCTTGAAGACAAGGTTATTGATTTTATTGATAAACATCAGACGGAGCTTACGTATATTCTTGACAGAGCCGTTAAGCTTTTAACGTCTGATAGTATAAAAAATCTGTGTATTGCATCAAGCGACCATTCACTTACGCAAATGTATCTGTTAGCGCTTAAATGGCTTTTACCGCGTGATGCGTCGGCAGGTATATCGACATATAATGTTTACCTTCCGTCAGACAAGCAAAATCAGATTGCTTTTCACGGTACTGTGAAAGGGAGCAATAATATAACGGCACAGGCGGTTGAAGCAAGAAAATCGTGTATTTATATAGATATCGAAAATGCGAAGTTTGAACGCGGAGTACGTTCAAGACTTCTCGGCTTTACTGTTAAAGAGCTTAGAAAAATATACGAAAGCTACGGCTTTACTACGATTACGCAGGTTATGGACTGGCTTGCAACGCTGGAGGACACGACGCGTACAGGTATTGCCGGAAAGCTCATACGCTTTAAAAAGTCAGCAGGAAATAAAGCGTTTCGTACCCGCGTAATGGAGCTTTACCCTGCAATCGGTGATTTGAATATGTCGGGAGTGCGTTTTGAAATATCAAAGATAATGTTTGATAATCTCGACCTGTTTGAAGATGAAAAAATACAGGTAACCGAAATATATATGGAGCAATGTCTGAACAAAATATGTTCGGGTGAAAATGTGGACATAGGTGACCCGTTCAGTTCAAGCGAGGCGGCAAAGGAACAGTCAGATGCTGTACTTGCCAATATAGGCAAATATATGGCGGCGGTACGTGACGGCTATGACAATATAAGCGACAAAAATAAACTTATGCTTCTGAGCTTTTTCGGAAATATAAAGCATGCTTCCGGTCTTTCGGGCTGGAAAGAGGTCTTTACCGATAAAGAGGATTTAAAGCTGTTTGTGCATATGGCGGCTCAGATGATTATTACCGGAAGCGGCATGAGCGCATTTACTCCTGCCGACGGATGGTTACAGAGCGACCTTGCGGAGCTTGTTGCGTATTTCGGCGCGTCGACAAAAGACCCGTTTCTTGTAAAAAGCTGTATAAAATATATTTACAACCATCAGGACGAGGACTGGAAGCAGTACGGAATATCCTTAACCAAGCATACCAAAACAAAGGGAGAGCAGGAAAAGGATATTGAGAAAATACGCAGAATGCTTTCAAAGGTAGGATATATACCGTATCAGCGTTCAACATATGCAAGCGTAAAAGGCGAGGTTACAGACGATGTACGCAATAACAATTCGCCGCTTTTAATTTCGAGGCTTCTTTATGCGGTTTACCGTTGGCAGGGAACTTACGGAAATCAGATTGAAGCGGAAAAGAACGCCAAAACAGTAAGGGAGCTGCTTTTGGAAATGCGGAAAACACAGCGGCCGTGCTATGATTTCGTAATACCGAAGCTTGCGCTTGAGATAATAGAATCGCCGGGTCATTACCATGAAGTGATAATAAATACGGAAACAATGCCGGCAAGCTTCTGGAACTGGTTTTTAATCGGTTATAAACGATGTAAAAAGGATGAGGACAAAATGCTCACATATACGCGTGTGTATAATGCGAGTAAAATGAAAATGTCTGCCGTACCGGCAAAGAAAAAAATACGTGAAGCATTTCAAGATGTGGTTGAATAGGAGAGATAGAAGTGAAGAATTTAAAGAAAAAAATTATGGTATTATTGGCTGCCGGTATTATGGTATTTTCAGTTTCACCGCTTGTGCTTGCGGCAACGCCTCAGCCTGCCGGAAATATGCCTCAGGACACGACAGCACAGACACAGCAGCAGGGAACAGCTGTACCTGTCGGGGGTATGGCGCAGACAACGGTTGATACAAGCAAATATCTTACTAAGGGCGGCGCGGCATGCTGGTTTGTGGTTGTGGCGGTTCTTAATATCGCGCTCAGCTTCTGGATTGGAAACCGTTTTTATCGTATGTCAAAAAAGGACAATCACATCTCGGCTGAAATCCGCGCTTTAAGACGCGATGTTGAGGATAAGTTTGTCAAGAATATCGGCGGCTTTGCCGAGCAGGAACTTGATATTGAGAACCTTAACGAAAGCCTTGCAATAAGCGAGGAGGGTATACGTCCGGAGGACAGACAGCCGCATGTAAGCGATTTCAGCGAGGAGGAAGAAGAACGTTTCCGCCGTTGGGAGGCTGCACAGGCAAGACAGCGCGTTGACAAGACACAAAAAAGCAGCGTTAAGTCTGCCGTACGCGAGGAATTGCAGGAGGATTTGGACGACGTAAAGAAAATAAACAGAAAGAACTATCAGCCTAAGCGTACTCAGAATAATGAGTTTGAGGAGGAAGAGGACATAGACGCAACGAAGGAAATTTCTTTAGGCGGAAATGTAAAATCAAAGGCTAAAGAATTTCTGAGTGATATGTTCCCGTTTAAAGAGGATTGATTTAATAAGGCTGTTATTATAACAGCCTTATTATAATTTAAGGTGAGGTGAAAATGATGGAGCAAATCAGTATGCTTGACGACAGAGGCAAAAGCGCCCCTTTGGCGAGCCGTCTGCGTCCTGAAACGCTTGATGAATATGTAGGACAAAAACATCTGGTGGGTAAGGGTAAAATCCTGCGTCAGCTTATTGAAAGCGACAATATTTCATCTATGATATTCTGGGGTCCTCCGGGAGTGGGAAAGACCACGCTTGCTCGTATTATAGCAAAGCAGACTAAGGCGGATTTTGTGGAAATGAGCGCGGTGACTTCAGGAGTTAAGGAAGTAAAGGAAATAATGAATAATGCCGAGCAGGCGCGAATAATGGGTATACGTACGCTTCTTTTTACCGATGAGATACACCGTTTTAACAAGGCACAGCAGGATGCATTTTTGCCGTATGTGGAAAAAGGAAGTATTATACTTGTCGGCGCTACTACGGAAAATCCATCGTTCGAGCTTAATTCAGCTCTGCTGTCGAGGTGTAAGGTTTTTATTCTGAAGGCGCTGGAGGAGTCTGACCTCATGGAAATGCTTCACCGCGCAATTACCGATACTAAGGGTTTCGGCGATATGAATATTGCGATAACCGATGAACAGTTAAGTATAATTGCGCGTTTTGCCAACGGCGATGCGCGTACTGCGCTGAATACGCTTGAAATGGCGGTGCTTAATGGTAAGGTTAATGCCGATGCGTCTGTTACGGTTGATGATGAAACACTTGCCCAGTGCATGAACAGACGTTCGCTGCTGTATGACAAAAGCGGTGAGGAACATTATAATCTGATTTCTGCGCTGCATAAATCAATGCGAAACAGTGACCCCGATGCGGCGGTATACTGGACACAGCGTATGCTGTACGGCGGCGAGGACCCGTTGTATATTGCAAGAAGACTTGTACGATTTGCGAGCGAGGATATAGGTATGGCGGACAGCGGCGCCTTGCAGGTGGCAGTATCGGTATATCAGGCATGTCATTTTCTCGGTATGCCCGAATGTGACGTGCATCTCACTCATGCGGCGGTTTATCTGTCAATGGCGCCAAAATCAAATGCGGTGTATAAGGCATGTGAGGAATGTAAAAGAGATATTAAGGAAATGCCTGCCGAGCCTGTGCCGCTTCAGATACGCAATGCGCCTACAAAGCTTATGAAGGACCTTGACTACGGCAAGGGATATATCTACGCGCATGATACAGAGGAAAAGCTTAGTAAAATGAAATGCCTTCCCGATACGCTTGCGGATAAAAGCTATTATCGTCCGGGTGAGCAGGGCAGGGAAAAGGCAGTAAAGGAACGGCTTGAACGTATTATGGAATGGAAGAAATCTTAAACGGAGTACATTATGAGTATAGAGATTAAACAGTTTACGGAGAATGATATTGAAGCGGCAAATGCAATCTGGAATGAGGTAGTCAGTGACGGAATTGCATTTCCCCAGATTGAGGAGCTTGATGAAAAATCGGGTATTGAATTTTTTAAATCGCAGTCCTTTACGGGTGTTGCGTATGATGAAAACGGCGAAGCGGTCGGTCTGTACATACTGCACCCGAACAATGTCGGCAGATGCGGTCATATATGCAATGCAAGTTATGCGGTAAAGAGCGGAAAACGCGGACAGCATATAGGTGAAATACTCGTTAAACATTGCATTGAAAAGGCAAAGGAAGCAGGCTTTGGTGTTTTGCAGTTTAACGCGGTTGTCGCAACAAATATAGCGGCATTGAAGCTGTACAAGAAACTCGGTTTTACACAACTTGGCACAATACCTCACGGCTTTTTGATGAAGGACGGGCATTATGAGGACATTATTCCTCATTATTATGTCTTGTAAAAAAGGCTAAAAGCTGTCCGAAGACAGCCCTTTCCATGTGTAGAATTATGTGACAATAAAACGGAGTGCATTGCGCATAAAAAATGCGCTGCCGAAGCAACGCATAAAAATGCGAGGCTTAGGCAATCGCTAAATAAATCCTAAATGACATCTCAAAACTCGTATGCATTATAAAAAGCCTGCATTTTTTGACACAAAAAAGCATGCGAACTTTAAGATTTTTAAGATTTATTTAGCAAATATATAATATCATGTTTTTGGTAATTTGTCAATGATATATTCAGAAAGGAAAACTGCAATGGACAAAAAGTTTATTACAGGAAAAACGTGTCTTGTTACAGGCGGCGGCGGTTCAATAGGCAGTATGCTTGTACGCCGGCTTGCCGCGCTCGGCGCAGATACAATCGTAATCGCCGACATAAATGAAAACGGCGCTTATGACGTAAAATGCGATATAGGCGATACGGTACGCGTGGAAATTGCTTCTGTCCGCGATAGTAACCGTATGGAAAGTATTTTCTGTAAATACCGTCCTGAGCTGGTATTTCATGCGGCGGCGCATAAGCACGTACCGTTCATGGAGCAAAATCCTGAAGAGGCAGTCAAAAACAATATTCGCGGTACGGAGATTACCGCAGAGCTTGCAGGGAAATACGGTGCGTCGCATTTTGTCCTGATTTCCACCGATAAAGCGGTAGAGCCGATAAGTATTATGGGAGCGAGTAAGCGTATATGTGAAATGCTTGTGTATGAAAGGTCACTGACATCAAAGGGTACAAGGTTTTTTACAGTAAGGTTCGGTAATGTTGTAAATTCAAACGGTTCTGTTATACCGCTGTTCAGAAAACAGCTTGAAAAAGGTGTTCTTACCGTAACCGACCCGAAGGTTACGCGTTATTTTATGTCGGTATCCGAAGCGGTATCTCTTGTCATAAACGCGCTTGCTATTGCCGAAGGCGGCGAAATATTCGTTGCTGATATGGGCGGCAGCAGAAGTATACTTGAAATTGCGGAACATGTAATACGCGAGGGCGGCAGGAAGCCGTACAGTGATGTGAAAATTCAGTTTACAGGGTTAAGACAGGGGGACAAGCTCTCCGAAAAACTGTTTTATGATTTTGAACAGGCAGAAAAAACCCGAACTAATAAGCTTTTCCGAGTGCAGGGAAGCAGTATTGAAGGCTTGCAGGAAATGATAGCTGAGCTTTATGGTCTTGCTGAAAATGCTGACAGAACAGGAATAAGAAAAAAGATATTTGAAATTAACCGGAGGTTTTAATGGATATACATGAAGTTTTACAGATTACGGGGCAATACCTGTATATGGCGGGAGTTGCGGTAAAAAACGGAGCAATATGGCTATGGAACGCATTTTATGCGTGGTACATAAAGCTTCCGCTTCCGACGTCAATTAAGCTGTTCAGCAATGATATGCTGAACAGGTATCTGTTTTTCGGATTATCGCTGTTTTTGCTTATAATGAATATACGAGCCTTTGTAATGTTCGGAAGCGACAAATCAAAAGCGAAGCGCAGACAGAAGCGTGTGCGTGAAAGCAAGCTTTTCCGCGCGTGTTTCTTCGGCGGCGCAATCGGCGGAATGATTGGCATACATGTATTTAATCATAAGACACAGAAAAAGCGTTTTTCAGTCGGTATACCGATACTTTTCGTTATTCAGCTTGTAATTAACAGCTTTGTGCTGGGCTTTCTTGCATTCTGGACATTTTTCTAAAAAGGTATGGAAATTTGTATAAGTCTGTGATATAATAATATAAATACGAAGTATTCAGGAAGGTGTTACGGAAATGGAATTAAAGGATATTCTGTCCGCTGACGATAAATTGAGAATCATTCAGGAGCTTGTGCCGGGTAAGCAAATTACGCTTGCTCATGTTATCGCGAGTCCCGACCCTGTTTTATACACGAAGCTGGGACTTAATCCCGAAATTGATTTCGGTAAAAGCGCGATTGGCATACTTACGGTAAGTCCTGCCGAAACTGCGATAATAGCCGCAGATATTGCTACAAAAACGTCAAATGTGGATTTAAGCTTTGTTGACCGCTTCAGCGGTACACTGATAATTACGGGAATGGTGGCAGATGTGGAAACCTCGCTGCGCTCGATTATAGATTATACGCGCGACAGGCTCGGGTTTACTGTCTGCGAAGTGACAAAAACGTGAAAAAAATAATACTGGTAGGTCGGAGCGAGTGCGGAAAAACAACGCTTACTCAGGCTTTAAAGGGTGAAAAAATACATTATCATAAAACACAGTATGTAAATCGGTTTGACGTTATAATTGATACTCCCGGCGAATACATACAGACGAAAAACTTGGGTAACGCGCTTGCAATGTATACCTTTGAAGCCGATGTTGTCGGACTTTTAATAAGCGCGCTTGAGCCGTATTCGTTATATCCGCCGTGTGTAACTCCCGTATGCAACAGACCTGTTATCGGTATCGTCACACAGACTGAACGCGAGGGCGCGGACGCAGACAGGGCGGAAAGGTGGCTTCGTCTGGCAGGATGTGAAACGGTGTTCAGAGTGGATTCAAAAACGGGTGAGGGCGTATGGAAAATAGTTGAATATCTTCGTGAGGACGGCGACGTTATGCCTTGGGAGGAGTAAAAATGAAGGCGGCATAAAGCCGCTTTTTTTGTTACTTTATTTCCTGTTCGAGATTATTAAAAATTTCATCGGAAAAAAATTCGCCCATTGTTATTTCAAAAGCGTCGCATATTTTTTTTAATATAATAATTCCTGCATCATTGCGGTTTCCGTCCATAAGACTGTAAATACTGGACGGGGTAATGCCTGCAATATTTGCAAGTGCGTTATATTTTATATTTTTTTCTTTGCACAGGCTGTCAATTCTTATAACAACAGCTTCTTTTATCTGCATATTTTATCAACTCCTATGAAAATATTTTAACAAAGTTATCTTTTTTGCGTATACGCACTTGCGTATTTGCATATTGTGTGATATAATATACGCAGATGAGTATATTATATGCTTTGCAAAATCTTAAAAAGCTGATAAAAACAGTATTGACAACAATTTTCGGTTAGTATATAATATAGATAAGAATGGAAAATTAGACAAATTTTTAAAACGATAAAAGGGGGAATATTGCATGAAATCAAAAGTTATTTCAGTTTTAACCGCATTAGCGATAATATTCTCGTTAGTGCCGGCAGCATTTGCGGTTGAAACAGAACCGCTGTTTAACAGCTGGACAGAAGCGGCACAAGCCGCAGTACAAGGGACAGACTATACTCAAAGCGGTACAGCGTACACAATTAAAACCGCTAAGGGTCTTGCTTGGTTGGCAGATAAAATAAACGCACAGTCAACAGCAGTCAATGTCACACTGGAAAATGACATTGACCTGTCAAATACGGTAAAGCAGGGCGTAAGTTGGATTCCGATTGCGAATGAAAAAAAGCAGTTCAGCGGTACGTTTGACGGTCAGGGACATACTGTGAAAGGTCTTGTGATTGAGAACGGCGAAGAAGAAAAAAATTATGGTCTGTTTGGAACAATCGGTCTTGAGGGTGTTGTCCGAAATGTTAAAACCGAAGGAAAAATAAGTCTTATGGGCGCAGAGTACAATGGAGAAAACTATTCTCCTATTGACCATTCCTACGGAGGAGCCGTCGCAGGTGAAAATCGCGGTACAATTATAAACTGTGAAAATGCGGCGGATATAACCGGTACATATACAGGCGGAATTGCAGGTGTTAATCGCGGTGTAATTGAAAACAGCAGTAACAGCGGTAACATTTCCGGATATGAGGAAATAGGCGGTATAACAGGCTTAAATATACAGAATTATTACAATAATAACAAGCCTGCAAGTATATTAAACTGTAATAATACAGGTAGTGTTGCAGGCTGTGAAGAGGTCGGAGGTATTGCAGGAAGAACGTCCACAGCTTCAATAAATGACAGCTCAAATTCGGGCAGAATTACAGGTCAGATGAGTCTGGGCGGTATTACAGGCGATGGTGACGGAGCTATAATTGACAGCTGTGAAAATTCAGGAACAGTTGAAGTAAAATATGATAAGGCTTCGCGTTATTCAATTTGTCAGTCTATCGGCGGTATTGTAGGAAATATTGCCAATCTTTACGGTACTTCATGGAAAATTCAGTACTGTTATAATACAGGTACTGTTGTATGCAAGAGTGATGACGCTGCTGATATAGGACATGATATCGGTGGTATTGTAGGCGGTGTATCAGCAGGCTTTTCAAGTAACACAGGTATACTTGATTGTGTAAACGACGGTAAAATTGATACGACAGGTCGTGATGTAGGCGGAGTGATTGGACGTTCATGCGGCGGTGCAGGCGACCGTATTCCGTTTACGGCAAATTGTGTAAATAATGGTGAGGTAAGCGGTTATGAGGAAGTCGGCGGCATTGCGGGTGAAACTACCGCTACTATTGTAAACAGCTACAATACAGGTAAAATCGTCGCATCATACAAGGATGCAGGCGGTATTGTCGGCAAGACCTCAAATTACAGCACAGATTATTCAAAAGGTAAGGTTCAGAACTGCTATAACATCGGTGAGGTAAGCGCAAATAAAAATGCAGGCTCAGTAGTAGGTTACAGATATTACGGAACGGTGGAAAGCTGCTATTATCCGCAGGGACAAAAGGCATCGGGTATGGGTAGTGTAACAAACTGTGACGAATTTAACGCTGAAGGTATACTTGCAAACGGTATGTCGCTTGTAGACAAGCTGAATGAAAATGTAAAAACACTTTCAAATAATTCATGGGGCTTTTGGATAGCTTCACAAAATCCGCCGGCAGTGTTTACTGCTGACGTATTCCTATCATGGACTGACGCAGGTAATGCGGCAGAAGAAGGTACGGATTATACAATAGAAGGCGATACATATACTGTATTTACTCCGCTTGGTCTTGCATTTATCGCAAACACCGTAAACGGAGGTAATGACTTAAACGGTAAAACCGTTGTTCTTAATAACGATATAGAACTTGCAGGAACGGTTAACGATACTGACCTCAATGACAGAAACAGCTGGAACCCGATAGGTACGTACAAAAAATACTTTAATGGTATCTTTGATGGTCAAAACCATACAATATCGGGAATGAGAATTAACCGTGAAACAGGCGGTCAGGGATTATTTGGCGAAGTATCTGTTTACGGTGAGGTTAAAAATCTTGGAGTTATCAACAGTAGCATTACTGTAAATAATGATACAACAATATTTCCGGCATATAACGGAATTATTGCTGCGCATAATTTTGGAGCCATCAGAAATTGTTATACAAGCGAGAATACTTCAATCAGTGTAAACAGTACGAATGTAAAAGCTGTGGGCGGTATTGTCGGCAACAACGACTGGCAGGATAATAATAGCATTATAGAAGATTGCCGCAATATGGCGACAGTTACAAGCAACGGTGGTCATGCGGGAGGAATAGCCGCTGTCAACAGAAACGGAGCTATTAAGAACAGCAGTAACAGCGGAACAATAACATCAGAAAAATTTTACGCAGGAGGTATTGTAGGAACTAATGGTCAGGACCGTGATATAGGACCTGTTATAATTAACTGCTATAATGAGGGTGAGATAATCTCATCAGCGACATCTTCTCGAGGCGCGGGCGGTATTGCAGGCTGGAATACCTCATACAACAAACGAAATAGTATAATTAACAGCTATAATACAGGCGCGGTTAAAGCCGTATACTGTGCAGGCGGTATCTGCGGTAGTAGTTGGAATGAGTTCGACATATTTAACTGTTATAATTCAGGCAGTGTAACATCATCAAAGAATATTGCAGGCGGTATTATAGGTTCTTTTGAAAAGTGGGCGCCAACGATATCAAATTGTTATTACCTGTCGTCATCGTCTGCAAAACCGATTGGTGATAAGACAGCATATAATTTGGACTGTCGTATGTTTGATGAAAACGGCATTATTTTAGGCAGTAAACAGAGAGTATGCGATGCGCTTAACGATGGTGTACATCTCTTAAATAATAATGATGCATTTACATGGACAAAGGGTAAGGGCTTTGCTGAATTCGGTGAGCCGCTTTCAGAGGCATTGACAGTAGCGGCATTGAAACTTACAAAGTCACCTGCGGCAAGCTACATTCAGGGTCAGACCTTTAATCCTGCCGGAATGATAATTACACTTCTGTATTCAAACGGTTCACAGACAGACGTTGCGTATACAGAGGAAAATGCAGACGAATTTATATTTACACCTTCGCTTGATACCGCTCTTGCATTGACGGATACGGAAATAGCTGTTGAATACAGCGGTCAGAATGTTTTAGTTCCTATAACGGTATATGAAAAGAATGTGACAAACATAAATGTTTCCTCACTTCCGGATAAAACAACATATCTGGAAGGTCAGGAACTTGATTTGACGGGAATTACTGTTACAGCAATGTATGATAACGGTGACAGCGAAACAATTACAAAGTATGATGTCACTGGCTATGACAAGAATAAAGTGGGTAATCAGAATGTTACTGTATCCTTTGGCGGTTTTACCGCATCATTCACGGTTACGGTAAAAGCAAAAACGGTTACAGGTATAAAAATACTGTCTGAGCCTAATACAAAGGAATTTGCAGAAGGAAGTGCAATTGATGTATCAGGGCTTGTTTTACAGGCACAGTATGATAATGGTACAACAGGTCTTATAACTGATTATACCATAAACGGCTATGATAAAAATACAGTTGGCAAACAGACAGTAACAATTTCTTACGGTGGTTTTGGTGCGACCTTTGATGTGGAGGTTACAGCAAAGATACTCACGGGTATTACGCTTGATACCACAAATATGAAGATGAGCTATATTGAGGGTCAGTCGCTTAACGTATCAGGTCTTGTTGTAAAGGCGAAGTATAATAACGGCACAGAACAAACTGTTGCAAGAAGCGATTATAATGTGAGCGGTTATAGCAGAAACCAAAAAGGTATTCAGACTGTAACAGTAGAATATGAAGGCTTTACAGCTCAATTTGATGTCGAAGTGGTTGATAAGACGCTTACAGGCTTAAAAATCCTTCTTCTTCCTCCAAAGAGAGATTATATTGAAGGTGAGGAATTTGACTCTTCAGGTCTTGTACTTTGGGCAACATATGACAACGGTACAGGTCAGAATGTAATCGGTAAGGTTACGGGCTATGATAAGAATAAAATAGGTACTCAGCTTATAAGTGCGGAATACGGCGGATTTACAGTTGAGTTTACAGTTAATGTGACGGCAAAATCACTTACAGGACTTACCGTATCTCATAAGCCGTTCAATACGGAATATATTGAGGGACAGGATTTAAATCTTAATGGTATGACTGTAACGGCGCAATACAATAACGGTACAAGCGCTGACATAACCGATTATACAGTATCGGGTTATGACAAGAATATAATCGGTAAGCAGACTGTGACGATATCTCACGGCGGAATGACTGCATCATTTGATGTAAATGTAGAAGCTAAATGTGTTGCGGGTATTAGGGTTACAAAGCTTCCTTACCGTACAAACTATGTTGAAGGACAGGATTTAAATCCTGACGGCATGGAAGTAACAGTATACTATAACAATGGTACTACCGAGCTTACAGATAATTATACAATATCGGGTTATGATAGGAATATTATAGGCGAACAGCTTGTAACGGTTGAATATGAGGGTAAGATAGCCAAATTTATTGTAACAGTTATCGATAAGCAGGTTGCTAATATTGAGATAACCTCTGAGCCTACCAGAACAAATTATATTGAAGGACAGGATTTAGAGCTTGCAGGTCTTATCGTAAAGGCTGAATATAATGACGGCACGACGGGTAATGTCACAGGCTATGACATTATAGGTTATGACAAGAATAAAACAGGAGAACAGACTGTTACTGTTGAATATGCAGGTCAGACAGCTCAGTTTACAGTAAATGTAGAAGCGAAGGTTCTTGAGAATATTATGATTATCAGACTTCCGTTCAAGACTGATTATATTGAGGAACAAGAGCTTGACCTTACAGGTATATGCGTAATTGCAAATTACAATAACGGTGTATCTGAGGAGATTAACGATTATACCGTAAGCATGTTTGATAATACCGCATATGGTATGCAGACAATTGTTCTTACATATCAGGATAAGACGGCAACCTTTGCGCTGACAGTAGCGCAAAAGCAAATGACCCAGCTTGCTATTACAAGTATGCCTGAACAGATAACATATATTAAAGGTCAGGACCTTGATTTAACGGGTATGATGGTTACTGCGGCATATGATAACGGTAAGAGCGAAGCTATTGAAGATTATGAGATAACAGGCTTCGATAATACGGTTACAGGCCGTCAGACAATTGTTGTTCAGTACGGTTCAATGAGCGACAGCTTTAACATAATGGTAGCTGATGATACTCCTCGTATAAATGCTTCGGCAATTCTTGACACAGCGCAGAACACAGCACAGATTAGCTCTGCTCCCGAAAACTGCGGTGCAGGCGTAATCGTGGCAGCTCTGTATAAGGGCGATGTGCTGATATCTGTTAAGAAGGTTGAGTATAACGGTACGGATGCGCCTGAAACGCTGAGTATACCTTATACAGTTGAGCCGGATAAGATAAAGGTTGTTCTTTGGGATAGCCTTGAAGGCATGAAACCGATATGTAATACGGAAACACCAACAGGATATGCGAAATAAATAATTATTGAAATCCTCCTGCAAAGCAGGAGGATTTTTTATGGAAATATTGTACAGAAAATATATGTCAAACTTAGATAAAACAGCTAATCTTTTTTAAAAATATTGCAAAATACGACACGATGATATACAATAAAATTACCAAAATTTTTTATAAAGGGGGATTAGCAGTATGGAAAAACTGTTTAAACTCAAGGAGAACGGTACAAATGTAAAAACCGAAGTTATTGCCGGAATTACTACATTCCTTTCGATGGTGTACATTCTGGCAGTAAATCCGTCAATCCTGTCTGCGGCAGGCATGGATTCGGGAGCAGTATTTACAGCGACGGCTATATCGGCGGCATTTGCCAGTCTTATAATGGCATTTTTCGCTAACTATCCGATAGCACTGGCATCAGGTATGGGACTTAATGCATACTTTGCTTATTCGGTTTGTGTGCCGATGGCTGAGGCAGGTATTCAAAATCCGTGGCAAATTGCTCTTACGGCAGTTTTGATTGAAGGTATTTTATTTATCATTCTTTCACTGTTTAAGTTCAGAGAAACGCTGGTAAATAAAGTTCCTGCAAATCTCAAATACGGTATTTCGGCAGGTATCGGCTTATTCATTGTAATTGTAGGCTTAAAGGGTGCAGGTATTGTTGTTGAGGACGCTTCAACACTTGTTGCTCTCGGTAACGTTGCAACACCGCAGTTTGTGCTTGCAATGATTGGATTTCTGATTATTGCTGTGCTTCATCATTTCAAGGTTCCGGGCGATATTCTTATAGGTATTATTGCAACATGGGTACTCGGTATGATTGCGCAGGTTGCAGGCTGGTATCAGGTAGATGTTGAAGCAGGAGTATATTCTTTGTTCTCGAGTTTTTCGGCTTCAAGCTTTATTCCTTCAGCTCCGTATCTGTTTAAATTTGATTTCAGTTATGTAGCAAATCACTTTATGGAATTTGCTGTAATTGTATTCTCGTTCCTGTTTGTTGATTTGTTTGATACGGTTGGAACAGTAATCGGTGTTGCTGATAAGGGCGAGCTTCTTGATAAGGAAGGTAATCTTCCGAGAGCGGGCGCAGCGCTTATGGCTGACGCTGTCGGTACTGTTGCAGGCGCGTGTCTTGGTACATCAACGGTAACAAGCTATGTTGAATCAAGCGCAGGCGTGGCACAGGGCGGACGCACAGGATTAACTGCTCTTACGGCAGGCGCGCTGTTTATTGTAGCGCTTGTATTATCGCCGATATTCCTTGCAATTCCGGGCTTTGCAACAACTCCGGCATTGATGTTTGTAGGTCTTTTAATGCTTTCATCAGTTAAGAAAATGACATTTGAAGGCGACATTGCAGATATCGTAAGCGGATTTGTGGCAATTATAATGATGCCTTTTACATATTCAATTGCAAACGGTATTATGTTTGGTATTCTTTCATGGGTTATTCTTAAAGTCTGCACAGGCAAGATTAAGGAAATTCACCCCGTAATGTGGGTTTCAAGCGCACTGTTCATACTGAGAATTATAACTCTTGTAATTAAATAAAAAACTGATTAAAAAGCGTATGCATTGCATACGCTTTTTTATTTTTGTATAAGTTATTGATTATAAAATATCTTTTTAATATACATTTATATAAAAGTATCTTAAAAAGATTTGACTTTTTGCTTAAAATGAGGTATAATATATATAAGCTTTAATAAGAACACGGTGCATACTAACATACGGATTGCCCTGTCCGTATAGAAAGGAAATGTACAAATGAATTTAAAGCTAAACTTTAACGGAAAAACCCTGCTTAAAGACTGGTGGAAAATTATGTTGGAAAATCTGACTACAATTAACACCCGTTTTGAAGCGCACCGCACGACAAATCCGCTTGACCACCCTGACAATAGTGTCAGGAAAAATCATATTTCGGATAAGGCTGTCGGCACGGACCAGATTGACGATTACAGCGTTACGGCAACAAAGCTTGCTCAGTATTCTGTTTCAGCGGCTAAGATATATCCCGGCGCGGTACAGACTGCGCATATAAAGGACGAAAATGTCACAAAAGCTAAGTTGGAGCAGTCATTGCAGGAACAGCTTAACGGTTTTCAGGACTATATTGATTCACCGCCTGCAATTGCGGACGGAAGCGTCACATGGGATAAAATTAACATGAATGTTCAGCCGTTTATCAGGAATAGTATGAATGAGCAGGAAACGTATGACTATTGTCAGAACAATTTTTCAAACGCATATCCCAATGCGCTTGTGTTTATGTTCAATTCGTCATACGGAAGCTTTACCGACGCGCCGCCCGATACATCGGCAATGAGCGATGGTAATATCAAATTTGCAATGTTCACCGTAAGAATAAGCGCAATGAGCAGGCTGCAAATCGCGATTAACCTTTCATCAATGAAACGGTATATGAGAATTGCCGGAGGTTCGCTGGCACATGCGTGGAGAGAAATGAACTGAAAACAAAAACTGCTGCATATGCAGCAGTTTTTTCTATACAAGTTTTTTTGTTTTCCATTTTCCCGAATAGTATCGTATTACAGGTACGGAAGCGCCCATTGTCCATGCAAGCGGAGTGGCAATCCATATACCCGTTGAACCAAACGGCTTCACCAATATATATGCAAATATAATTCTGCCTGTAAGTTCAAGTATGCCTGCTATGGCGGAGGTATTTACATCACCGGCGCCGCGCAGTACGTTAAGATATGTACGCATAACTGCCGCGACAATATAAGCCACGCATACAATGGTCAGATATTTGCTTCCTATATCGATTGCCAGCGACGCATTATCACTGTCAAGGAAAATACCGAGCATCTGACGGCGGAACAGTACGATAAGTACAGCCAGAACAATACATATACCGATAAGCGAAGCAAGTGTCTGATACATGCCTTTTTTAATTCGTGAAATATTTCCTGCGCCCATATTCTGTCCGGCAAACACCGACAGCGCCGAACCTATTGAGCATATCGGGGCAATAGCGATTGAGTCAATCTTTATTGCGGCGGTATAGCCTGCAAGCGTTATCGAGCCGAACGAGTTAACGAGCCTCTGGACGCTCATAGTGCCGAGAGATATAAGGCAGCTTTCCAGCGCTGAAGGAACACCAGTACGAAAAATTCTTTTAATGGCAAGCGGAGTGGTTTTAAAGCTTATGCCGCTGAGATTAAGCTGTTCACGATAGCGTATAATATGTACAATACAGTAAATGCCGCTTACAACCTGCGCTATAACGGTTGCCTGCGCCGCGCCTGCAACACCCATTTTAAATATAACTACAAACACAAGGTCCAGTCCTGCATTTAGAAGCGAGGCTAAAATAAGCGCATACAGCGGTGTACGGCTGTCGCCCAGACTTCGCAGTACCGCGCTTGCCCCATTATAAACCGCTGTGCCTATGGTAAATGCAAAAATAATGTTTACATATTTTACTGCATCATCAATTACGTTATTTGGGGTGTTTAAAAGCAGAAGTATTTTTTTTGAAAAAATAATGCCCGCCGCAGAGGTTACAACAGAAAGTATAATTACGGTGTAAATAAGCCCCGTAACGGTTTTTCGCATTTCATCAAAATCACGTTTGCCGAAGCACTGGGAAATTATAATTCCCGCGCCGCTTGTAAGTCCCATCATAAGACAAATCATAACGGCTATAATAGTGCCTGTCGAACCGACTGCCGCCAAAGCCTGTGAGCCGACAAACCTGCCGACAACCGCCGCGTCGACAAAATTGTAAATCTGCTGAAATACGTTGCCTATCAGCATGGGTACCGAAAAGGACAGTATCAGCTTTAAAGGATTTCCTTTCGTCATATCATATACCATATGACAGCCCCCCTATAAATAAAAGTCTATGACATTATAGACCATTTAATATATAAAGTCAATATAAATTTTGGGTTATTTTTAATTTATTTTTTTTGACAAAATTGAATATATATTTTTATTTTTAAATATATTCACTTGAACCTTTTTTTGAATTATGATAAACTGTTAGTATAAGCTAAAAACAGTGAAAAGAGATGTAATATAATATGAAAAAGTACAACAGAGCCACTGTGCGTCCGGCATTGCGAATGGCTGTGCCTGCAATTATCGAATCGTTTTTTGTTGCCTTTGCAGGTCTTGTCGATTCCTTTATGGTAAGCTCGCTCGGCGCAAATGCAGTTGCGGCGGTAGGTCTTACTACTCAGCCGAAATTTTTAGGACTATCCGTCTTTATAGCGTTTAATGTGTCTGTTTCGGCGCTTGTCGCAAGACGCTTCGGGGAAAATAAACGCAGGGAGGCAAACGGAGTGCTTCTTACCGCTTTAATTATGATTGTTTCGCTTTCTGTTGTACTTGGATTTTTTATGTCTGTCTTTGCGCCGCAGATTATGAACTGGTGCGGCTCTACTCCCGAAACACACGATAATGCTGTACTTTATTACCGCATCATTATGAGCTGTATGATTTTTAACTGTATTCAGATGGGTATAAACTCAGCTCTCAGGGGTGCAGGCAATACTCAGATTACCATGCGTACAAACATAACCTCAAATACTGTTAATATTGTATTTAACTATCTTTTAATCAACGGTCATTTCGGTTTTCCTGCGCTCGGTATTATGGGCGCGGCAATAGCTACGGTACTCGGTACGGTCGTTGCCTGCATTATGAGTATTATTTCTATTTTGAAGTCCAGTTTCTTTGTAAGTATTCCTTACATAATAAAAGAGAAAATTAGACCGTCATTTATTGCTCTTAAAAATATAGTTAAAGTGGGTTACAGCGTATTTTTTGAACAGCTTTTAATGCGTATAGGTTTTATGCTGACTGCGCTTATGGCGGCTAAACAGGGTAATGCTTCAATGGCGGCGCATCAGGTGGGAATGAATATAATGTCCCTGTCATTTGCTTTCGGCGATGGTCTGCAAGCCGCCGCCGTTGCTCTTATCGGAAGAAGTCTTGGTGAAAAAAAACCCGAACGGGCAAAGGAATTTGGTCGTACCTGTCAGATGATTGGCGGAATAATCTCTGTTGCGCTTGCTGTTATATACTTTTTCGGCGCAAGACTGCTTATGGGTATGTTCTTTAAAGAAAGTGATATTGTAGCTATCGGCGTCAGTATTATGCATATTATTATATTTGTTGTACTGTTCCAGATACGACAGGTCATTTATATGGGTTGTCTGCGCGGAGCGGGAGATACGCTTTATACTGCTGTTGCATCCACAATAAGCGTTACAATTATCCGTACAGGCGCATCATATCTGTTCGGTTATACGCTTGGTCTGGGTATTACAGGCATATGGCTTGGCGTACTATTTGACCAGATTTCACGATACCTTTTCGCGACTGTGCGTTTTAAAGCAGGAAAATGGGTTCAGATAAAAATTTAGTGAGTATTATAGTAAAATAATTACGAATATAATTAGCATGTTTTGCTTAATTTGTCAATATGTTTTTTAAACAAAAAATCAGTGCGGATTACGCCTGATTTTTTTGATTTTAACGATTTTTTGTGTATGAGCTTTTATATTGTTGACAATGCTTGTGTTTGTGAATAAAATATAACAAAAGTACGGAAATTATGACATGTTTTACATAATTTTTGTCAATATGATAATGTAAAGAGTGGGGAATAACAACATGAAGGTTTTAAAATTTAAGCTTGGGGAATTGCTTAATTACCGAATTGAAATTTGCCTGTTTTTTGCTTTGATTATTCTTTTTTTGAACGCAGGCAGAAAACCGGGCATTGATATTTGTGTTACTGTTTTTTTGTGCGCCGCAGGACTTACGCAAGGTAAAGTGAAGGTGGATTTATACATTATAATACCGTTTATTGTTTATATTATTTTTGGGTTTGCGTCTTCATATAATTCGCATGGTCATATTGCGGACGGTTATACGGCGACGCATACTGTGTTTCCTGTAATCTGCCTTTTATCTTCATATTTAAAAGGGCGCAGTCTGAAAACTTTCAGGCGTTTGTGTGTGTACTTTTCGGCAGTTATGGCGCTGGTGGGAATAGGACAGTTTTTGTATACGGCGCTTGCTCATTCCGCAATACGAGTAGGCGGAATTATAGGAAATCCGAACCCCTTCGGTATGTTTCTTGTGATAAGCTATTTTATTTTTATGCAATGCAGTGAAATACAGGAGAAAGAGCATTTTTTATGGCGGTATATAGAACCGATATTACTGATTGCTCTTGCCCTGACGCTGTCAATAGGCAGTTTTGCTGTTATGGCAGCCGGTATTTTTATAATTATTATTTATAAGCTTTATAAAACGGGCGCAAAGGAAACCATTGATTTTGCGCTGATGCTTATTGCAAAAGTAACTATGGGAATGAGTCTTGGACTTTTGCTGTATATTTCAGCGGCAAGAAGCGGTATTTCATGGCTTTGTATGCCGATAACATTATATATTACGGTGTTTATATATTTTTGGAAAGAGTTTGAAAAATATCTGAACAAACATAAGTTTATATCAGTTATAATAACTGCTTTCAGTTTGCTTGCAGCAGTTGCTGTTGTTTTAATAAGACCGAGCTGGGCAGCTACGCTTGAAGAACGAATTGAAATGATACGCAGCGGATTTAATTATTTAAAGGTCAATCCTCTTTTGGGAGTAGGCTCGTATAACTGGCGGCACCTTAATTTTCTTGACAGTGATAAAACCTTTGGAACTAATCATATACATAATGCTTTTATCAATGTGGGTGTCGAACTGGGAATACCTGCAATGCTTATGCTGATTATTATATCGGTCAGATTTCTGGTAAAGCAAAAAAGCGTTTTCGGAGGTGTGGCAACTGCTGTATTCATTATCCATAATCTTATGGATGTAGTGTTTTTTAATGTGAGTGTGACCGCATTTTTGTTTGCGGCGGAAGGTGAACTCGGGTACAGCGGAAGATATATAAACGGAATTGCCGTAAAACTGATTTTTGCGGCATTCGCCGCCGTATCCTTATATACGCTGTACTGGTATATAATAACGTAAGGAGGAATAGCAGTGCGTGATGTAGTTATTAAAAATGAAAAATCTTTTTCAGTACCTATTCTTCTTTTGATATTTGCGGTAACTGCAGCCGTAATTCTTATATTATGGCAGTCGGAAAATGCCAGACTTCCCGATAATGTGGGAAGGGAACTGAAAGGAGAAGAATTTAATGAAGTAATGGAAAGAAACAGTCCGCTTATTGAATATGCTTATCTCAGCCCTAATGCAGATTTTCCGCGTGAGGGAGAAATTAAAAAAATTACTGTTCATCATATGGCAGGTGAAATGACGCTTGAAGAATGCGGAAAAATGTTTGGTAACCACGACAGAAGCGCATCGTCAAATTATGCTATTGACAGTGAAGGAAAAATTGCTATATATGTCGAGGAACAGAACCGCGCATGGACGTCAAGTAACAGGGAAAATGACAGTCAGGCAGTGACGATAGAAGTTTCAAACGATGAGCTTGAAGGCGATTGGCATGTAAGTGATAAGGCGCTTAATTCTTTAATTGAATTATGTGCCGATATTTGCCGCAGAAATGATATTCATATGCTGAATTTTACAGGCGATATAAATGGAAATTTAACAATTCATAGTATGTTCTCGGATAAAACCGATTGTCCCGGACCGTATTTGAAGAGTAAATTGCCGTGTATTGTTGATGAAGTAAATAAAAGATTGATATCATGGTAAAGTTTAATCACACATTTTACTGAAAATCATATTCTATAACAAGGGATTTACCCTAATTTATAGAAAGGAATGATTTTTAATGGCTGATTGTAACAGACATTGTAATGATGGCTGCGGTACCGATTTCCGCGAGGCTGTCTGCGTACATACAGATAAAATCTATGATAGCTGCCGTGATAAAGATTGTTTGGAGAATGTCCGTGTATATCTTACAGGCTGCGGTCAGGAGATTGTGGATAAGGCTATTAACGTAAAATGTACAAGAGCAGAAATAATTTGGGTATTTACAGATATTGACACGCAAAAGTACAATAAAAGAATAAAAATATTGTATGGGTATCAACATTGTTGAGCCTGTACCAACAATATGGGACTTCACATTATCATTATCAAAATATAAGTTCAAAATTCTTGGAATTTTGGACTTTTTTCTTTTGCAAAAAATTAAGGAGGAATAGACTATGGCAATATTCAAAACGGAGGTATGGCACAATGCAGTTTGATTATTTTTACGGTAATGAAGCTGAACAGTTTACATTTTACCGAATACCAAAGTTGCTTATATCATCACCGAAATTCAAAACGGTATCAGACAGCGCAAAGCTGCTTTACGGTCTTATGCTTGACCGTATGGGCTTATCAATACGCAATGGTTGGTTTGATGAACAAGGCAGAGCCTATATATTCTATAAACTTAATGATATTGAGGAAGATATGAATTGCAGTATAGGAAAATGTGTAAAGCTTCTTGCGGAACTTGACACAAAGAAAGGTATAGGCTTGATAGAGCGTATTAAGTAGGGACAAGGCAAGGCGGATAAAATATATCTGAAAAAGTTTGTCGGCGTGGATAACTCACAGACATATTCAAGAGTTATAAATAACAAAGAACAAGACTTGCAAGGATTAGATTTCCAGACTTCTAAAAATTGCAAGTCAAGACTTACACAAACCGAAAGTGCAGACTTGCAGAAAGCAGAACGAAATAATAATAAATATAATAATACTGATTTGAGCAATATCAATCCTATCAATTCAGACATACCTGAAAATATAAAACCGCGTGAACGGTTGATTGATAGATACAACAAAACAATTATTCAAATCAAAGAGCAAATCGACTATGACAGCCTTGTAAATACAAACGATGCTGAAATCATAAACAACATTGTCAATGTAATGGCAGACGTTATGCTTTTGGATATACCCTATTACGAAATTGAGGGCAATAAAATTTCCACCGATTATGTGCGGCTCAGATACGGTCAAATCACATACGAAAGTCTTGACGCTTTTCTCATAGAGTTTAGCGCGATATATTACAAGATAAATAATCCGAAAGCATATTTAACAACAGCATTATACAATATTGCGCTGACCGCAGGTACAGCATTATCAAACAGAGTAAAAAACGATATGTATAATATCGCCGGAGGTGAACGAAGAAATGAGTAAAATAATAGCTATTGCAAATCAAAAGGGCGGCGTTGGCAAGACCACCACTACCGTCAATCTCGGTATAGGACTTGCAAACGAGGGTAAACGCGTACTGCTTATAGATTGCGATGCACAGGCAAGCCTAACGGAAAGTCTTGGATACAGAAATCCCGACAATATGGACACTACGCTGTCAACGCTTATGCAGAAAGTAATCGAGGAACAGCCTATTGCAGACGGTGAGGGTATTTTGCATCACGCAGAGGGTATTGACTTAGTACCCGCAAATATTGAGTTATCAGGTATGGAAACTGCATTGATAAGTATTATGAGCCGTGAACGGGTGTTGAAAAATTATATAAATCAAGTCAAAAGCAATTATGACTATGTGCTGATAGATTGTACTCCCTCGCTTGGTATGCTGACGGTAAATGCTTTAACTGCTGCAAATGAGGTCATTATCCCCGTACAGGCACAGTATTTACCCGCAAAAGGCTTGGAACAGCTTATGAAAACCGTGTCAAAGGTTAGGCGGCAGATAAACCCGAAACTGAAAATCGGCGGAATATTGATGACAATGCTTGACAGCCGTACAAACTTGGCAAAGGAAATATCGTCATTGATACGAGATACATACGGAAAAAATCTTAAAATATTCCATACAGAAATTCCTATGTCAATACGTGCAGCGGAAACCTCGGCGGCAGGTAAGAGCATTTATGCCTATGATAAAAACGGTAAAGTCGCAGAAGCATATAAAAATCTGACAAAGGAGGTGCTTGACAGTGGCAAAGAGCAATCTAAACATAGGTCTGACCTCATACGATGACATTTTCAAGTCAGATGATGGCAGGAATACAGAAGAAATCAGACGTGTTTCTTTATCTGAATTAAAACCTTTTGAGGGCAGTCCATATAAAGTAAGAATGGACAGCAGTATGGACGAATTGGTAGAAAGTATTAGTACATACGGACTGCTATCTCCTATTTTAGCAAGACCGCATAAGGACGGAGGATATGAAATCATATCAGGACAAAGACGCGCCGTAGCTTGTGAAATAGCAAAAAAAGAAAAAGTATCCATTATATTAAAAGACCTTGATGATGACAGTGCTGTAATTTTGCTTGTAGACAGCAATATACACCGTGAAAATGTTTTACCGAGTGAAAAAGCATATGCTTATCAAATGAAAATGGAAGCTATAAAACGGAAAGCAGGCAGACCTTCAAAAAATTATTCCCAAATTGGGAATAATTTTGACGAAACAACATCAAGTCAGCAATTCGCAAAAGAGATTGGAGAAAGTAAAAATCAAATATTTCGATATATTCGCTTAACAAATCTTATAGACCCTATACTTGAAATGGTAGATAATAAGCAAATCGCTATGAACGCAGCAGTTGAAATATCCTATCTCGGCGCAAAGGAACAGATTGAAGTATTAAATGCGATTGAGTCCGAAGAAGTCGCGCCGTCTATTGAACAGGCAAAGAAATTACGCCGTTTTTCGGATAACGGACACTTAAATGATGATGTGGTTTTGTCTATTATGCAAGAGCAGAAACCCGAAAAGGTAAAAATCACATTAAAAGAAAATAAATTAAGAAAATATTTCCCCAAAAACTTTACTACAAAGCAGATGGAGGAAGTCATTGACAAATTACTTGCAAATTGGGCGCGTAAACGAAGCGAGCCGGAAAGGTAGGTTTGATATGGGCAGTATGTTAGTATTTGCAATCGGTATGCTATGCGGTATGAATATAACGTGCCTTATCTGTATAGCAAAAGACAGCGATAAAAATAACAAAGATGAAAAAACAGACGATTAGTCGATATTTCTTGATTTTGAGAAGCATCGGCTTTTTTGATTGGAGGAATGACTATGGCTTCAAGCAGAAGTCCGGATATAAATTATAACGGAAGCGGCTATTTGGATATAACCGCCCGTGATGCAATTATAAATGCTGACCGCAAACAGCTAACCGAGCGCAGAAAGCGTGCTATGGATAAGTTTTACGAAATCGCGGCGGCAGAGGGATTGCGAATAGACAGCTATATAAAATTATCAGAGATTGGAGATGAGGAAAATGTATGATGACTGTTTTGCGCGTATGGAACAGTGCAGCGTTTTGAAAAAAATGCTTTGTAAAAACGGCGATTGCCCGTTTTATAAATCTAAAAAACAGCACAACGAGGATATGAAAAAATATCCTTACCGCGACAGCATAACAAAGAAATCTGACGGAGGTGGTAAACGTGGCAGACGCAAGAATGGCGGATAATTACAAGATTATTAACGCCATACATATTGGCGATAAAGAAATCGTACTCGGCGTTGATATGAAAAATCCAGACGGGAATTACTATATGGTAGCCGACTATGAGAAAAACGAACTTTTTGAACGGTACAGCAATTCTCTTGTAAGCAATAATTTTATAGAGATTGCTGAGATATTTTCCGACAGACTCAAGGAGCAGATTGAGAAAGTCAAGACCGCCGAGAAAGATAAACCAAAGAATATTATTACCGCTGATATGTGCGACAGCATTACAGACAGGGACTTGGAAGGTGAAATCATTGTTATTGACCATACCTTATTAAGACCGGAATACCGAACAGAAACACATCAAATTGTACGCTGCACAGGCGGCAACGGTGCAAGAGTTGACGCGCGCGGTTCGGCGGTGTTTTGCGAGTATTTATATAAAGATGAGAATACACGCTTTGAAAGATATGATGTACTTGGTATTTTGAAGAAAGAACATTATCCCGAATGGCTTGCAAAACGGCTTGAATTTGAAAAGGCAATTAAAGGAAATACAGTCTTTGAATATGGCGGTTATCATTTTTTACCTGTTGGAATTGTAAACGCTGTAAATTCATTTCAGTATATATCCAATCATACTATTTCGGATAAAAGTTTAGGATTATGGAGTAATGGGTATGCCAATCATTATGGCAAGAATAAAGTTGATTATAGACACAACGACTTTTACAAGGCTTGCAAAAATATTCCTTGTGATATATTCAAATGTCTTGAAAACGGCAAGGTATATATTCCGGCTAAAAATGAACTTTTTGAATATATAGGAAAATATAAGGCTTATGAGGAAAAAGCGCATACCAAACCGAAAAGACGCGGAGGTATGGAGCGATAATTATGAGATACTATCACAGTTGGAGTGGCGGCAAAGACAGCACAGCCGCCGTTATACTTGACCATATACATAATTTGCCGCCGTCTACCATTGTTTTCAGTGAGGTTATGTTTGATAAGCAACGGAATATATCCGGCGAACTTCCCGAACATATAGACTTTGTAAAAAACAAGGCAATCCCTGTCTTTATGAAATGGGGATATGACGTGAAAATCGTACAGGCAGACAAAGATTATCTTGACTGTTTTCACAGTATAATCTGCAAATCTAGTACTCCGGAAAGGATTGGAAAGAAGCACGGTTTCCCGTTAGGCGGCAGATGTATTGTAAACCGAGATGTAAAAAGTAAAGCAATGTGCAATTTTTTCAAAACTGTAAATGAAGATTTTATACAGTATGTCGGTATAGCCGCTGATGAGATAAAATGTCTTGAACGCTTGAACGGCACGAATAAAATATCTTTGCTTGCAGAATACGGTTATACCGAACAAATGGCATATGATTTATGCCGCGAGTATGACTTGTTATCACCAATATACAATTTTACCAAGCGTAACGGCTGTTGGTTTTGTCCTAATCAGTCGTATGCTGAAATGGCACATCTGAAAAAGTATTATCCGCATTTATGGCGAGAACTTGAAAAATTATCACAAGAAAATAATCTTGTTACACAAGGTTTTAAGTACGGAGCTACCTTTGCGGAAGTAAATGCAAAGGTAGCTAAAATCATTACAGAAAAGGAGGTTGAATGATGACTATATATGATATATTGAAAGATAAAAGGCGACAGCAAGTGTTCGATATTATTATCGAGGAAGCCTGTCGTCAATGGTGTGATTTAATTGATGAGTGTCCCGAACGTCGGACAGGAGAAGGCTTTGCAAATTTCTTTTATGAGATTTTTGAGGATAAAGAAAATGAATACATAAAGGATATGGATTTATCGTTTGTTGAGCAAAACTATGACAAAATTGATTGCGACAAATTCTTTAAGACTACCAACGGTTTTACGGAAATGTACTACAATCCCGATGCTGCCGCAGGCGGTCAAATTGTAGAACTTACAATAAACAATGATGATATTGTTGACGCGGCAAAGCAGCATAAGACACCAAAGGAGTTTTTTTCGTACCTCGAAGGCGTATCAAAAGGCGCATTATATGATGTCGGAACAGCAACATTTAAGGAAACAGCTCAATATTTAATGGATAGCAAAGCCGATTTTGAGGGCATAAACAAGAAATCAATGCAGGGCTTGATGAAAGCGGCAGGCATTATTCCCGAAAAAACTCATAAGCGTGAGGATATGGAAAGGTAGGCGGCGACTATGATTACAGCAAGAATACAGTTTTTACAGAATAGCCTAACCGCCGACTTATCGCAAATACCTATACGCTTACACGACGATTTACAGCATATGGGCGTACTCACTCCGCAGGATTTAATCTTACTTGATAATGCGCGGACGCTTAAAATCGAGCTATATCCGGCAGATAATCGCGGAGAGCGTATATTGGACTTGATAGACAAAAAATCTGATACGCTCGGAGCAGTCAACCGTTTATGCTACTCTATCCGTTGTATGGACGCGCGCGATAAGACACGCTTTTTTGATAGCCTTAAAAATGGCAATTACAATACACTGTCGGAAGCGCAGCAGGACGCGGATAAATTACGCGAACAGCGTAAAATAAAAAACAGGCAAGATGAGAAATGCAGATAGCGAGGTGGATATTATGACAGATGAAACACAACGCATTTTTAATCTGTTACAGAACTCAACACAGGCAATTTCCGACAGCGGTGTATGGCAGTATTTCCTAAAAACTGCCGCGTGGCATTTCAAGTATTCGTTTAACGACCAAGTCCTTATATTTGCACAGAAATCAGAAGCGACAGCTTGTGCGGGTATGGACGATTGGGTAAACAAAACGAAAAGATGGGTAAAAAAGGACGCGTCCCCTATCGCACTTGTGCGTGAGAACGGAAATCAATATTGCCTTGATTATGTATTTGACATTTCCGATACACAAAGCTATGGTAAGCGTGAAATAAATCTATGGCAGTATGATAACCGATATGAGGAAGCTGTCATACAGACGCTTGAACGGTCTTTCGGCAAATTAAAGGTTACAACATCAGATATTGACGCTGTAATTTGTGCCGCAAATAACGCAGTCAATGACCGCAAGGACGATTATTTACACGACCTAAAATATGTAAAGGGCGACAGCTTCTTATCAGGACTTGACAATGTTAATCTTGACGTTCGTTTTCGGCAGACAGCCGCAGCGTCCGTTGCATATATGATTATGCAGCGTATGGGATTACAGCCTGACAGTACCTTTGACGAATATGATTTTCAATACATACGCGACTTTAATACGGTTGAAACAATGAGTATTCTCGGTAACGCCGTAAGTACTATTGCGGAGAACGCGTTAAGGGATATTGCAAAAACAATTCATTTTGAGCAAAAAAAATTTGCAGAGAAAGAAAACAGCGTATATAATGAAAATAACAAAGAAAAAAATCAAGCAGAAAGGACTGATAAAAATGACAGAAGCAGTAACATACACGAAGGTCGGAGATTACAGGATACCCAATCTGACAGTACCGACAGAAAAATATCAGATAGGCAAATACGGAATGATGCGAAGGACATACCTGAAAGAACACCGTCCGAACCTGTACTCAATAATGATGATGAAAGGCGAACTTCTGAAACATCTGGAGGAGATAGACAGGATAACAACACAGCAGGTACAGACGATAGTCGCACAGATGGCGAAAGCAGAGGGATTGACCGAGGAAATGAAATCGACAGACCCGTTATTATGGACGGGACTAATGAACAATTTTCTCCATTCAGCGGAGGAAATCGTGTTATCGGAAACGGTATACAGTTAAGTATATTTGATATGGTACTCCCCACCGAGGAGGAACAAAAAGAATATATTATGAAAGCGGAGCAAGCAAGAAGCTCCGCTTTTTCTATGCCCCAGCAAATTATTGACGAGGTTTTGACAACAGGCGGCAATGACGCGGACAGCGTTATAAAAATATGCGTTCAGTACAGTAAAAACAAATCGTCCGCAGAAAACATTGATTTTCTGAAAGACGAATACGGCACAGGCGGCAAAGGCTTTATATTTGACGGTGACAAGGTATCTGTATGGTGGAATGACGAGGGTATCCGTATTGCTTACGGCGAACGCGCAAACGGATGCGGCGAACTTATACCGTGGGAACGCACAGAAAAACGTATCGGTGAACTGTTGGAACTCGGCAGATTCGCGCCGCAGGAAACGCTTGATGGAATAAACGAATTTGAGCGTATGAGCGCGGCAAGAGACTTTTGGGAACTGCACGGGGATTTAGACAGTGAAAAATATCCTGACCTTAATAACGGCTTCAATAAAGAATGGTTTGACGGTGGTTTTCCCGACAGTCAAATGCGAATTGCAGAACTTATGAAAAGTCCTGAAAATTTAGCAGAGTTTGTGAAAATCACTGAAACTCTTGCTAATCGTTATGCTGACAATCCCGATATTATGCGCTTCCGTTATTATTCGCCTGATAAGGTGTTGCCTAACTTAAAAGATTTACAGCTTGAACACAAGATTTTCACCACAAACGATTATCAAAAAAACACCGCCGCACCCTTTATAACGGAGGACGAAATTGACAATCTTCTTACAGGCGGCAGTAATATAGAGCAGAGTAAAATCAGAATTTATTTATATTTCAAAGAGCATATGGACGCAAAAAAACGTCAGGACTTTTTGAAAAATGAATACGGTACAGGCGGTCATTATAGCGGTATTTTCAATGAGTCACACGATTCAAACGGAATAGTATTCAGCAGAGGGGATATATCATCACCTTATGCAAAGGTCAATATTTCTTGGAGTACAGCAGAAAAGCGTATTGACAGCCTTATAAAATCAGGTAAATACTTAACTGAACGAGAGATTGCCGAGGATATTCCGAAATATTTATCGGAGCAGGAACAGCAGAAAATCTGTAATGAGAAATATAGCTATCTCAATAATATGGATAAACTATCGCCGGAGGAGCTTCGTCAAACACTCCCGAAGCGTATCGGATATTTTATTGACCTCATTGACGATAACGATAAACAGCTTTTTGAGCGTTTTTGGATAGAAAAGTTACTTGACGAAACGGAAATCGGTATCGGTGAAGCCATAAAGGATGGCGAAACGCGCCGATGGCTTATTGAAGCGATGAACGAAATCAATAAAACGACCTCAAATACAATGGCAACATATTGGACGCGGCAGTTTGCAAGCGAGTTATCGGAAATCAAGAGCGTAACGCTTGAAAAAGTCGGAGATTTTTACGAGATTTACGGTTCGGAAGCAAGAGAAGCCGCAGAGATTTTAGATTTAACGCTTACATCAAAAGTAATTGACGGTGAGAATTTATCTATGGTTGGTTTTCCGTCACATATAGCTGAAAAATACGCGAAAGTCCTAAATGAAAACGGGTATCTTGTAGCTTTTGGGAACGATAATAACGAGCAAGAAAAAACCGAAACGTCCGTTGAGGAACAGACGCATAACGGCACAGTGGAAATAACAAAAGATATGTACCTGCTTGATACGGCAGATGTTTTTGTCGTATCCCGTAATAAAGGAACTCTTGTTACCATTGACATTACACCGTCCGAGGAGCTTTTTCGACGTTTAGCCGATAACGGCTTGGAACGCACCGAGGAAAGCGAAAACCGAATACTGTACGATACTGATGGCGGTACTTGGAACAGAATTGTCATTCCCGATAAATGGGGTCATAAGTATAACAATATTGAGGCTTCAAAGTTTATGACTGACACCGAATATGCGGTGATGACGGAAATATCGGAAATGTTTATACCCAAAGAAGCCGAAATGGACGTACCTATCACAGACGAGCCGCAGCAGGTACAAGCACAGCAGGACGCTTCTGACGCAAGTCTTACAGCATTACAGCAAAAGGCGGATGAGATAGCAAAAAAATATGAAAATTTGTCTATGCAGGAAAAAATAAATATTATTGCGACATCATTCGGCAGTAATACAGGTAAAATCTCAACATCACCCTGTACGGGAAAATGGCGCGGTTCAAGCGATATATTTATCAACTTTGATAACGGTACGTCTTTTTATATCGGCAACGCTCTTACACAGAAAGCTAAAACGGTAAAAGTACAAAAAGAGTATGTAGACCGCTGTTTTATGGAGTATAATCCTGAAATTATAAGTGCAGCAAAAGAAGCGGCTATTTACGCGCTTCGGAAGCGTGAAATAAGAGATAACGCAATCGCCGAGCAAAAGGGATTAAAGCCATATACCTTGCTTAATGTTGAGTTTAATGATGGTACATATGACAAAAGCGGCAGGAATATGGGGTGGTATTATGTAACAATAGCGGTTGACGGTAAAATATATTCCCACATAGAAACCGGACTGAATTATGACATATCAAGCGGTAAAGTAAGTGAAATGCCCACAAGAAAGGATTATTTTGTGGCAGGAGGATTAAAAGAAACTGATGTTGATTATGTTTTCAACAATGTAGGACATTCCTCGGCTTCTGCACTTTATTCGCTGCCTATTAGTGATGAAGTACGGGAACGTGCGGAAAATACGCTTGCGGAGCGTGTCGCAGAAGCGGACAACGTAGAAAAGATAAGCGTTATAGAGGAGCAGACTCCAGCGCAGACGGAATTACCACCGCCGAACATACAAAGACCGCAGCCTGTTCAGAATACCGTTATATATCCTGAAATACCACAGTCAGAGCGTCATAACTTTACTATCACCGATGATGAACTCGGTTACGGTACGGCAAGTGAAAAATACGCGGCGAATGTTGCGGCTATACGGACGCTCAAACAGGTTGAAGCGGAACACCGTTTGGCAACTCCTGAAGAACAGGAAAAATTATCACGGTATGTCGGTTGGGGCGGTCTTGCAGACTGTTTCGAGGAAAAACACAGTAAGTATAACGAATTAAAAGCATTACTCACTGATGACGAATATGAGCAGGCGCGTACAAGTGTGCTAACCTCACACTATACTCCACCCGTAGTTATACGCTCAATGTATAAGGCTATGGAACGTATGGGATTTAAGCAGGGGAATATTTTAGAGCCGTCTTGTGGTATCGGTAACTTTATGGGACTTATGCCTGAAAACTTTTCAGACAGTAAAATTTACGGTATTGAGATAGACAGTATAACAGGCAGAATTGCACAGCAGCTTTATCAGAAAAACAGCGTAGCAATTCAAGGCTTCGAGGACAGTACACTCCCCGACAGCTTCTTTGATGTTGCAATCGGTAATGTTCCATTCGGTAATTTTAAGGTTATGGAAAAGAAATATGATAAGCATAATTTCTTAATCCACGACTTTTTCTTTGCAAAGACTTTGGATAAGGTCAGACCGGGCGGCATTGTTGCGTTTATCACGTCAAGCGGCACAATGGATAAGCAAAATTCAAAGGTGCGTAAATACATAGCACAGCGCGCTGACCTTGTAGGTGCAATCCGCTTGCCGAATAACACATTTAAGAAGAACGCGGGTACAGAGGTTACGGCGGATATTCTCTTTTTACAGAAGCGCGACAGAATAGTAGACATTGAGCCTGATTGGGTACACGTTGGACAACACGAAACAGGACAGCCGATAAATCAATATTTCCTTGACAATCCTGATATGGTACTCGGTGAATTGGTCGAGGAAAGCGGTCAATATGGTATGCAATTAAACTGTAAGCCATATGAGGGTGCAGACCTTGAACAGCAGCTTAATAATGCAATTCAAAACTTACAGGCAGAAATTACAGAATATGAATTTGACGATATTTCTGAAAATGACACTGTATCAATCCCTGCCGACCCTGACGTTAAAAATTTCAGCTATACCATTGTAGACGGGGATATATATTTCCGTGAAAACAGCGTGATGAACAAGGTGGAACTTAATGCTACTGCCCAAAACCGCGTAAAAGGTATGATTGAAATACGGGATTGCGTCCGTGATTTAATCGAATATCAGACTAAGGATTTCCCTGATTATGAAATTAAGAAACAGCAGTATAAGCTGAATACCTTGTATGATAATTTCACTAAAAAATACGGACTTATCAATTCGCGCGGTAACAATACGGCTTTTTCGTCCGACAGCAGTTATTTCCTGCTATGTTCTTTGGAGGAATTAGACGATGACGGGAACTTGAAACGCAAAGCTGATATGTTCACAAAGCGTACAATCGGCGCGAAAAAAGAAGTAACCCACGTTGATACCGCAAGTGAAGCATTAGCCGTGTCAATCGGTGAAAAAGCAAAGGTTGATATGGAGTTCATGACCACGCTTACAGGCAAGACCGAACAGGAATTGTTTGAGGACTTAAAGAGCGTTATATTCCTCAATCCGTTACACGAGGAAGAAAACGAGCAGTATTTCCCCAAATACCTTACGGCAGACGAATATTTGTCGGGTAATGTCCGTGAGAAGTTGCGTATTGCACAGAAATACGCGGAAACTGACAGTGCTTTTAAGGTTAATGTTGAAGCATTAGAAGCCGTACAGCCGAAAGACCTGACCGCAAGTGAAATTACTGTAAGGCTCGGTACTACTTGGATACCTGTTGAATATATTGAGCAATTTACATTTGAATTGCTTAATCCCTCACCGTATGCGAAAGCCGAGATTGACATTCAATATTCAAAGCTGACGGGTAATTGGAATATATCAGGCAAGAGCAGCGACAAGGGAAATATAAAGATAAACAGAACATACGGCACTCAACGCGCTAATGCTTTGAGAATTATTGAGGACACTCTAAACCTTAGAGATGTCCGTATTTATGATTATGTGGAAAACGAGAACGGAAACCGTGTACCCGTACTAAATCATAAGGAAACAACAATAGCACAGCAGAAACAGGAAGCTATAAAAGCCGCGTTTGATAATTGGATATGGAAAGACCCTGACAGGCGCAACACGCTTGTGAAAATGTATAATGAGAAGTTTAACAATATCCGTACCCGTGAATATGACGGAAGTCATATTACATTCAGCGGTATGAATCCCGAAATACAATTACGGAAACATCAAAAAGATGCAGTTGCCCGTATTATGTACGGCGGCAATTCCCTTTTAGGACACGTTGTAGGCGCAGGCAAGACTTGGACAATGGCAGCGGCAGCTATGGAGAGTAAAAGGCTCGGTTTGTGTAATAAACCTATGTTTGTTGTACCAAATCATCTTACGGAACAATGGGCAAGCGAATTTTTACAGCTATATCCCGCAGCGAATATCCTTGTTACTACTAAAAAGGACTTTGAGATGAAAAACCGTAAGAAGTTTTGCGGCAGGATTGCGACAGGTGATTATGACGCTATAATAATCGGTCATTCGCAGTTTGAGAAAATTCCTATGTCGGTAGCAAGACAAAAAACGCTCCTTATGCAACAGCTTAGAGATACTGTAAACGGTATAGCCGAAGCAAAGGCAAAAGACGCAGAGCGATTTACTGTAAAACAGATGGAGCGCACGAGGAAAAGTATTCAAGTAAAACTTGATAAACTCAATAAGCAAGACCGAAAAGATGATGTTGTTACCTTTGAGGAATTAGGTGTTGACCGTATGTTTGTAGATGAAGCGCACAACTACAAAAATCTGTTCCTTGTAACAAAAATGCGTAATGTCGGCGGTATTGCACAGACTGACGCGCAAAAGTCAAGCGATATGTTTATGAAATGCCGTTATCTTGATGAACTCACGGGCAATAAAGGCAATGTCTTTGCAACAGGTACGCCGATAAGTAATTCGATGGTTGAACTTTATACTATGCAGAGGTATTTGCAGTATGATATGCTCGAAGAACAGGATTTACAGCATTTTGACGCGTGGGCATCTACATACGGCGAAACAGTTACCGCGATTGAACTTGCACCGGAGGGTACGGGATACAGAGCGAAAACACGCTTTGCAAAATTCTTTAATATACCCGAACTGATGAATATGTTTCGCGAGGTTGCGGATATTCAGACAGCAGATATGCTTAAATTACCTGTTCCCGAAGCAGAGTACCATAATATAGCGGTTGAGCCTACCGAACTGCAAAGAGAAATGGTTGCCGAACTCGGCAAACGTGCGGAAGCGATACGGCACAGTAATGTTGACCCTACCATTGATAATATGCTCAAAATCACGAATGACGGACGCAAACTTGCACTTGACCAGCGTCTTATAAATGATATGCTCCCCGATGAGGACGGTACAAAGGTTTCTGCTTGCGCTGATAATGTATTTGAAATATGGAATAAAACTACCGACTTTAAAGGTACGCAGCTTGTCTTTTGCGACAGTTCAACACCTAAAAAGGACGGTATTTTTAATGTGTATGACGATATACGCAATAAGCTGATAGCAAAAGGTGTTCCCGAAAGCGATATTGCCTTTATTCACGATGCAGATACCGATGTACGAAAGAAAGAACTGTTTGCAAAGGTGCGGAGCGGTGATGTCCGTATTCTGCTCGGCTCTACTCAAAAGATGGGCGCAGGTACTAATGTTCAGACGCGTTTGTATGCGTCGCACGATTTAGACTGTCCGTGGCGTCCGTCAGATGTAGGACGGATTTTGCGGACATTCAAAATAAAAAAGAATGTGGAGGTAACAGACAATGGCAAAGACAATTTTTGAGGAAATGGGCGGCAAATACGAAAGGCAAGGCGATTATTTAATACCGTGCTTAACTGTACCCGCCGAAGAAGAACAGCCGATAGGC
>CAJTUY010000006.1:0-5002 GCA_910579415.1 uncultured Clostridia bacterium
CCCTGGGAAATAAACGCTCCTGAGGAGGTAGTGTTCAGTCCAAACGGTATAGATATATCACGCATCAACCGCGCCTCATACGCAAAGCTGGTAAGGGATATTTCATACAACGACGGAAAAGATATTTTTTCATATGCCGATAAGGGCGGAGAATTTGAGCTTCGAAGCGCTTTATCAAAATATCTCTACTCATTTCGCGGCATAAAGTGCGCTCCTGACAGAATAATCATAGGCGCAGGCGCCGAATATTTACTTTCCTCACTTGCCGCCCTTTTCGGTTCAAAAACTGCATTTATCACGGAAAACCCATGCGAAACTCACTTTTACAGAGTGCTTTCGTCATATGGACACAATGTAATTACTTTACCTCTAAATTCCGAAAAGTTTGATATTGATGCTCTTTATAAATCTGACGGCAATATACTGTTTACCGACCCTGATGCACGATTTCCGAGAAGCGATGCTATGGACAATAATGAACGTCAGTCACTCCTTGACTGGGCATATTCTGCCGATAACCGCTATATAATCGAAAACTGCTGTGATTCCGAAATAATGTGGGATTCTCATATGCCTTTGTATAATATGGACAATCACGGCAAGGTTATATATCTCGGTTCTTTTTCACGCTCATTTTCACCTGCCGTAAAAACCTCCTATATGGTACTTCCTCAAGAGCTTTTATTGCTTTGGAAGAATACTCATACTTACTATTACGCGCTTACACCCAAGCTTGAACAGTTTACACTTGAAGCGCTTCTAAGCAAGGGGCATTTTACAAAGCACTACAAGGCTATGCGGCGTCTGTACAGAGAAAAACGCAGGCTTCTTGAGGACTGTCTCACCTCCTCCTTCGGTGACGCAGTAAGTATTTACAGTTGTTCCGGCAGTACGTACATAACTGCTGTCTTTAAAGACAAAACTCCAAATGAAATTAAACGGCTTACACGAGCAGGCGGTGTAAAGCTGTTTTCACTTAATTCTTATAATATAAAAAAAGAAACAGAGCCTGTCAAAGATGACAGACTCGTTATAGGTTTCGGCGATTTAAACCGCGAAAAAATTAAACTCGGCATCACGCTTATACAAAACAGCCTCTTATAATTACCCCTTCACAGCATTTTTCTGCACAAACTGATGTTCTCTAAAAAAATCACGAGGCGACTTATCCGTAAACTTTTTAAATGTCTTATAAAATACGGAATAATCCTTAAATCCGCACTCATAACATACCGATGTCAGATTATGACCTTCAAATATCATCTGCTTTGCCACTGTAATTCTTCTTGCATTTATATATTCCTTTACAGGAAGGCTCGTATAGCTTTTAAAAGTACGGCACAGATGATATTTTGATATATAAAATTTTTCACATAGCATTTCAAGTGTTATATCTTCATAAAAATGCTCATCTATATATTTTTTTACGTCCATAATCCGCTTGTTTGCAAACGGCGTTTATTCGTCCCGTAACCTTGCAAACGGCGTTTCCAGAAACAGCTCATGATATTCCCTGAGCGCAGAATTTATTTTTGCCAACATTTGTATTATATATGTTTTTATCAGAATGTCACTTTCGGGAACACGATTGACAACATATTGTTCAATCATGGAAAAATACTCTCCCAGACCATAACTTTTTACAATATCCGCACTTATTCTGTTCATTGTGCCTGCGGGACGCTGGTTAATCATATAGAGTAAATCTGTTTCTTCACCTTTCAGATATTCAGGCGAAATTTGAATGAAATGACGTTCGTACACCGCATCTGAATTAAAGCTTATAGTATGTATTTCATCGGGACGAGTTATAAGCATATCGCCCGCTTCTATCTGATATATGGAATTTTCCACAATATAGCTTGCATTGCCGTTTTTAAAGTACAAAAACTCATAAAAATTATGCAGATGCATACGCAGTTCGGGAGGGTCTGCCTTATCATAGCTATACATATAATCCTTATGTCTGAAGGAGATTTTCATATCCACCGCTCCTTACATTTCTTTCTCATTACAAGTATATCACAAAACAGCAACATTTGCAATATTTACAGCAATAAAACACAATTCTTTTTTAGCGGTTTATGTTATGATTAACATATATCGCAACGAAAGGATTGATTTACAATGAAACGAGGTATTTCACTAATCTGTTCATTGGCTCTTGCCCTTCAGACATTACTGGGAGCAGTGAGCATAAGTGCGGCAGACAATGATGCGGATGAATCTTACACCGCACCGGATTCTCCTGCTGTTACATACAATATGAACTTAGACTGGAAATTCAAGGAGGCGCCAGATGGCGTTACCACGCCATTTAAGACAGCATATGAAGCTGTCGCAAAAAACGGCAAACAGTTCTATGAAGTCGGTTATGACGATTCTGACTGGGAGGGCGTAAGTATTCCTCATGCCGTAAACGGCGAGGACTCCTTCATATCAAACACAAGAGATGCAGGCGGCGGCGCAGGCAGAATGGGTGTATTTCTTTACAGAAAAACATTTACCATACCTGAAAATGCCAACGGCAAAATATTCTTCGAACTCGAGGGTATACGTCAGGCTGCATATGTGTGGGTAAATGGTCAGAAAGTCGGTTACTATGAAGCAGGTATCACGGCTATGGGCTTTGATATTACAGGCTTTGTAACACCCGGACAGACTGCTCTTATTGCAATAGCAAATGACGCTACTGCAACAAGCGGAAACCCAAACAGATTTATGTATGAAACCGTTCCCGGCGAGGAATGGGGTTCGAGCTATACTCCCGACAACTTTAAAACAAGTGTGGGAGGCGGCACGGGACATCAGTGGAATGTCCGCAGCTTCAACGAAGTTCAGGCAGGTCTTGTTTATAACGCATACCTGCATGTAAAAGGCAATGTTTATCAGACTCTTCCTCTCTATAACAACCTCAAAACAACGGGTAATTACATCTACGCCGACAACTTTGATACGCGTGAAAACAAAGCAACTATCCACGTTGACGCTGAAATCAGAAACGAATCGGCATCTGACGGTGATTACTCGTTAGAGGTTGCAGTTACCGACCATGTAGGAAAGCTTGCATACAGCTTTAAATCAGATTCTGTAAAAGTTCCTGCTGCTAAGGATAATGGCACTGTTTTCCAGACAGCTGTTGAAAACGACGTATACGATAAGGCGAATACAGATAACCCTGTCGGCATTACAAAGGTAAATACAGTAGATGTTACTCACATCGAAGCGAGCATCAACGCTGACGATGTACGTTTCTGGACTGTTGACGACCCGTATCTTTATACGGTTTATACTATATTAAAGGACGCAAACGGCGCTGTTATTGATGTTCAGAAAAAGGATACAGGATTCAGAAAAGTAAGCTATGACCCCAACGCCGGTATTCTTATAAACGATAAATCCGTATGGCTCAAAGGCTACGCACAGCGTTCTACAAATGAATGGGCAGTAATAGGTGTAGCTACTGACTGGCTTACAGACTATGATATGTCGCTTCTTAAAGAAAACAACGCAAACTTTATCCGCTGGATGCACGTTGCTCCGAAGCCAAACGAAGTCCGTTCATCTGACCGCTACGGAATAGCCGTCGTATGTCCGGCAGGAGATAAAGAAGGCGAAGCCGTAGGCAGAGCATGGTCACAGCGTGCAGAGGCTATGCGCGACGCAATGATTTATTTCAGAAACAGTCCTTCAGTTCTGTTTTGGGAAACAGGAAACAGTGCAATTTCAGGCAAAAAGGCTGCTGAGATGCAACAGCTTCGTGATGAAATTGACCCTAAAGGCATGCGTTTTATAGGAGCGCGTTCAACTAAAAACGCTCCTGACCAGCTTAATTATGAATATAACTATGCAGGCACAATGTACGGTAACTATGCTTCAGACGCACTTGCAGCTATGAAAACAAACGGAATATACGGTCCTATTATGGAAACGGAATATGCACGTGAGGAAGCGCCCAGACGTGTGTGGGATGATTATTCACCGCCTGATTTTGACTATGTAAACAAGGCTCTTAAAAAGACAAAAGCTATAAGTAAAATGGATAATTATGATGCTCATGACCTTACACAGGAGGACATTACAGTAAGCAACGTCAGAGAGTATAACGGCTATTATTCAAACAGAGCAGGCTCGGGTAACAGCATATATTCAGCTGAGGCAATGATGGTATGGTCAGACTCAAACATGCACGGCAGAAACACAGCTTCTGAAAACTGCCGTACCTCCGGACGTGTTGACCCCGTCCGCCAGACAAAGGAAATGTTTGAGGGTACAAGAGTTGCTCATTCCGACAAACCTGCTGTCCATATCGTCGGTCACTGGAGCTATCCTAAATTAGAAGGAAATAATTATAAATACTTCGATAAATATTTTGTTGAATTAGGTAAAGACAAAAACAACGAATCATATGGTTACTATGAGTATGACAAAAATAAACAGCTTACCCGCGACCCTATCCATAAGACTGTATACGCAATAGGTTCAGATGATGTTGCTTCAATGAAGCTGTTCAGAATTGACGGTACTACCGAAACTGAAATAGGTTCTGATAATACGGCTGACAGTAATTTCATATATCAGTTTGACAACATAGATGTAACTCAGGGCGATGGCGTAATCGCAAGAGCTTATGACGCAAGAGGTGTGGAAATAGCAACTGATAAAAAAGAGCGTACATACGATGCGTCTGAAATCAAACTTATCCCCCACACCGCAGATGAATGGCGCGCAGACGGCTCCGACATCGCATATATCGATGTACAGGTAGTCGATAAAAACGGTAATATATGCGCCTTAAATTATGATAAAATAGACTTTACCTATGAAGGCGAAGGCGTTTATCTCGGCGGCTACAACTCCGGTACAGGCACAGGCTGTTTCCAGAACAACTCCGGTTCAACAGGTCTTTCAAACTATTTCGGAGGCGCTAAAAACGGTATTTCAACAATACGCAAAGATTATGTATACGCTGAAAACGGAACAAACAGAATTTTTGTAAAAT
>CAJTUY010000006.1:5025-62334 GCA_910579415.1 uncultured Clostridia bacterium
AGGCAAGTTTAAACTTACCGCTTCTATGGGCAACACTGCCGGCGTATTGCCTAAATCAATTGAAATAACGTCTGCCGCCGTAGAAACAGATAAAAACGGTCTTACTACTCAACTGCCGGCAATTCTTCCTTTCGGCGTTTCAACAGAACGTCCGAGTGTATCAACGGTACTTCCTATCAAACCGCTTGCTAAGAAGTTTACTGTTGACTGGAGCAAGGCAGTAATTGAAAAAATTATTGATACAAATGTTTATTACACAACTACGGTAAACGGTCAGCCGCTTGATATAAGCAATGACAAGCTTCGCGTAAGAGCAGGTGTTCCGTCAGATGTATACGGTCCTATATCGGTTATATTAAGACAGCTGAAAGAACAGGGTGCTGATATTGATTACAGTATCGAAACTATTGACGACAGGCTGACGCTGAAATTTACGAACGACGGTCACAGCTATACTATCAGGTCGGATTCCAATGAAATCTTAACGGATAATCAGCCTATCGGTTCAGGAACGGAAATTGTTCAGGACCCGAGTACTGTTGACGGTGAATTACTTGTAAGTCTTGGTACCGTATTGGGTTATATGGGCATAGGCATTCAGGTTGATGACGAAGCTCTTACCGTTAACGTAACGTACAGCATAAACTAAGGAGGTCGGCACAATGAATAAAATTAAAAATATATTATCAGGTATTTTAGCCGCTTCAATGCTTGCATCATTGACAGTACTGCCTGTTTCGGCTGATTATACACCAACCGAATATGATTATGAATATCAAAATTTAACTTTTGATGACGGGACTGCTCAAAATGCCATTGACGGTACAAACGCTTTAAAATTCTCGGATATTCCCGCTGACGAGCTTAACAACATTGTCTGGGATAAAGACAGCAGTGTCGGGTATAAGGAACTTTTTACTGAAACGTTTAATACAACCAACGGCTTTTTCCTAAGCTTCGATTTCTGCGTTGACGAAGCCAATAAGGACACCTTTCGTATAGAGCTTCCGCAGTATAACAGCGCACATGCAAAAATTGATAAGTTTGGTCCCATTATAAGCTACGGTCCGGCCAAAAACGGCGGAACCGACTTACAGCTTCGTACCCAGACAAGCAGCAGCTCATGGCAGCTTCTCGGAAACATCACCTTCGGTGACTGGTACACGGCAGAAATAGAAGGAAGAACCGGCGTAGGCGCAGAATATACTACTTTCCGCCTTTATGACAGCTCTCATCAGCTTGTGCAGGAAACAAAAAGCTTTAATATGCGAAATGTAAGCAGTAATAATTTGAGTTTTAATACTATGCAGATTAAAAATACAGATATAGACAATGTAAAACTGCTTGCTGTAAACCCTGATGCTATTGAGCTTTCTACTGTAAGTGACGAGCTTAACGCAGGTCAGTCATTGGCTTTTGATTATACAATGCTGAAAAATGACGCTGAATTTACAAAGCACGCCGTTGAATGGTCGGTATCCGGAGATAATGTTTCTATAAACAACGGTGTTCTGACCGCAGCGATTGATGCTCCCAGCCAGACAGTAACCGTTACCGCATCAACCACTTTTAATGAAAAAGTACTTTCAGCCACAAAAGATATAACTATAAAGGCTGTTGACACGTCAGACGAACCGTTTGATTCTGCTTCTGTCAGCGGTGTTGATACAGTTAAGGCAGGTACAACCTCAGAATATACTGTTTCTGCAACGAAAAACGGTTCACCCGCCACTTTATCAGAAGGCGATATAGTATGGTCTGTATGGGATTATGCCAATACTTTCCCCTACTATGACGAGTCATACACCGGTCAAAAAGTTATAGATATTACTAACGGTACACTTACCGTAAGTGAAAAGGCGCTTCCTCAGACAATTACACTTCGTGCCTCAACACCAAGCGGTAAAGTATTCGGCTATAAAACCGTTAACATTAACTGGGCGGATTCACAGACTGAAACAGTTATTGTAAACCGTTCCTATGATGATGCAGAAACAGTTCCTGCAAATGTCAATAAGGCTGTCGGCGCGGATGGTTCGATTGCGTATTCCGTTCCTGTATTGGAGGAAACAAAGTTTGGAAATCAACCAGGTTACACTCTTACGGAACTGGACATTAAATTTGCACAGGAAGGTTCAGGATACGTCCTCAGACGAAATGACCTTGCCAAAGTAAATACCTCAATCCTCTATAAAAACGGCAATATTGCGACTGATAAGGGTACGCTTGTTACAGGCGCTGAACTAAATGCCTGGTATCATCTTGAAGTGCTGTATTCAACAGATAACGCTTCATGTAATATTTACAAGTACAATGATGACGGAACGCTAGGCGAACCTCAGACTTGCCTTGATATCGACAAGCAAAATGCCGCTCAATACGGCGCATACCGTCTTTTACCCGGTACGGTTATCGACAATTTAAAGATTTCAACCCCGCTTCCTAAGGAGCTTAGCCTCACAGCATCGAAAACAAATGTATTTGTAGGCGAATCACTTACCGTTACACCGACAGCATACCGCAATGGTCTGCCGCTTAACTCTACGGACGGCATAACATACAATGTACTGGACAGTGAAGGATTGCCTATTATTGACGGTTCCGTTACCGTAAACGACAAGGGCGAAGTGAACGTTACTTCTTTTGCCGCCGCCCAGATAATTACAATACGCGCTCAGTCACCGACAGGCGCAAAAGCAGATTGTCAGGTTAATGTTCAGTCAGCAGATATGTTCACAATTACAAATATAGGTATTAACGAGGAACATGAAACTGACCCGAGAATTGTTAAGCTTTATGTTACAAAGGAATTTAACTATACCGACAGCGTTGTATTCCTGATTACTGTTTATGATGACAAAGGTATTCTAAAAGGTGTTAAACATTTGAATAAGTTTGGTGATAGTATGTCCGTCGGAGAAAATGAGCTGACACTTGATTATAAGCTTCCTGATGGTTTTAACCCTGACACATGGCATATAAATGTCATGGCATGGACATCATTAGGTTAATCTGTCATATACAGTGCGTAAGAAAAACCAGCCACTTAAAGGCTGGTTTTTTCGCGCAAAAAAACGGCTCTCAAGAGCCGTTTTCTGATTAACCGTTTAATTCCTTATCAATTGCCTCTGCGGCAGCCTTACCTGCTCCCATTGCAAGTATTACCGTAGCCGCGCCTGTTACAACGTCACCGCCTGCATAAACATGATCGCGTGAGGTTTTACCCGTTTCCTCATCTGCTATAATACATCCGCGCTTATTTGTATCAAGTCCTTTGGTAGTCTTCCTGATAAGCGGATTGGGCGTCTGACCGATAGCAACAACGACTGTATCAATATCTATAAGCTCCTCGCTTCCCTCAATCGGTACAGGTCTGCGTCTCCCGCTTGCATCAGGCTCACCAAGCTCCATTTTTATAACTTCCATGCCTGTTACCCAACCATCTTCATTACCTACAAACTTTGTTGGATTTTGTAAAAGCTTAAATATAATGCCTTCCTCTTCTGCATGATGCACCTCTTCAGCTCTTGCAGGAAGTTCCTCCTTACCGCGTCTGTAAACAATATACACATTCTCCGCGCCAAGACGTTTTGCCGACCTTGCCGCATCCATAGCAACATTACCGCCGCCTAGAACTGCGACATTCTTGCCTACATAAACAGGTGTGTCATATTCCGGGAACTTATAACCCTTCATAAGATTTATTCTTGTAAGGAACTCGTTTGCACTGTAAACGCCATTAAGGCTTTCGCCTTCAAGTCCCATAAACGACGGAAGTCCTGCACCTGAACCGATATAAACAGCATCATATCCCATTTCATCAAACAGTTCGTCAACAGTAAGTGTTTTTCCGATAATTACGTTTGTTTCAATATCAACTCCCATAGCCTTCAGATTTGAAATTTCCTTCTGAACAATATCCTTAGGCAGTCTGAACTCGGGAATACCATACATAAGCACACCGCCTGCTGTATGGAAAGCTTCATAGACAGTAACTGCATAACCGCGCTTTGCCAAATCGCCCGCAACTGTTAATCCTGACGGTCCTGAACCTACTACTGCTACTTTTTTACCGTTATGTACAGGTTGTTCAATTTTTTCTTCAACGTTTTTCATATGCCAGTCGGCAACAAAGCGTTCAAGTCTTCCGATACCGACGCTTTCTCCCTTTATTCCTCGTACACACTTAGATTCGCACTGCTTTTCCTGCGGACAAACTCTGCCGCATACGGCAGGAAGCGCATTTGTTTCTTTTATTTTCTGATAAGCCTTTTCAAATTCACCTTCCGCGATATACGCAATAAATTCAGGAATTTTAACACTTACGGGACACCCCTGCATACAAGGCTTATGCTTACAGTTAAGGCATCTCTGCGCCTCATCTATTGCCATTTCCTCAGTATAACCCGTTGTTACCTCAAGAAAATTTTTATTTCTTACATTGGGACACTGCTCCGGCATCGGATTTTTGTCCAATCTCATATTAGGCATTTCTAAATCCTCCTTAATTATTCAGCGTGGTTGGTTCTGCCTATACGGCAATGACCTTCTGCGCATGACTTTTCTTCATAATCCTTAAACATTCTGCCGCGCTTTAATGCGCTGTCCCAGTCTACCTTATGACCGTCAAAATCAGGGCCGTCAACACAGGCAAACTTTGTTTCGCCGCCTACGGTAATTCTGCATCCGCCGCACATGCCCGTACCGTCAATCATTACGGGGTTCATTGAAACGGTGGTAGGTATATCATACTGTTTTGTAAGCTGACAAACAAACTTCATCATTACAAGCGGTCCGATAGCAATAACCTCGTCAAACTTCTCGCCCGCTTCAATTTCTTTTTTCAGCATATCGGTAACAAAACCCTGATTACCGTTTGAACCGTCGTCTGTCGCAACAATAAGCTTATTTGAAACTTTTTTCAGCTCGTCCTCTAAAATAACAAGGTCTTTATTCCTAAATCCCGTTATTACGGTAACATCTGCGCCAAGTCTATGTAATTTCTTTGCCTGCGGATATGCTATCGCCGTACCCAATCCGCCGCCGATTACAGCTACCTTCTTTATTCCCTCAAGCGGGGTAGGAACTCCCAAAGGTCCTGCAAAATCCAAAAGACTTTCTCCCTCTTCTATCTGTGCAAGGTCTTTCGTTGTCTTTCCGACAATCTGAACTATTATCGTTACCGTTCCCTTTTCTCTATCGAAGTCTGCAATAGTAAACGGTACTCTTTCACCGTATTCGTCAATTCTCAGAATGATAAACTGACCCGGCTCAGCTTTTTTCGCAATTAACGGAGCTTCTACCTCCATCAAAAAAATCTGCGGATTAAGCACTTCTTTTTTAATAATTTTGTATGCCATTATTCCACCTCTTAACAATTATTTTTTCTCTATATTTTATCATACCATAATTAAGCGTTTTTTTCAAGAATTTTTTGAATAAATTCCGACATATCCTGCGCGCATTTACTGTGAAATTCCATTTCCTTATTTGTTATCGGGTGAACAAACCGCAAATAACAGGAATGGAGCATCTGACGCAGTACTGTTTTCTTATCCTCCGTGCCGTATAGCCAATCACCGGCAAGGGGATGTCCGATATACGACATATGCACCCGTATCTGATGTGTCCTGCCTGTTTCAAGCGTCATTTCAAGCATGGTATATTTACCGTACCTTTTCAGCACGCGATAATGTGTTACAGCCCTCTGTCCGTCAGCGGCGACAATCCTGTTTATAACGCTTCCGTCAGCGCGCTTTATAGGCGCGTCCACAGTGCCATTCTCTGTCATATCTCCGCAGACAATACACACATATCTGCGTCTGAGTTCACCTGTTTGTATTTCCTCTCCCAGACGCGCATGAATATACGCATTTTTAGCAACAACCATAAGACCCGAAGTATCCTTATCAAGACGATTTACAGCCCTGAACACTCTGTCCTCGCCGCGTGACTGAAAATAATACATAACCGCATTCGCAGCAGTATTTTCATAATTCCCCATTGATGGATGAACAGGCATACCCGGCGGCTTATCTATGACAAGTATATCCTCATCCTCATAGACTATATTCAGCGGAATATTATTAGGGATTATATTCTCAGAAGCAGTATCGCGAAGTGTTATTGTTAACAAATCCCCTTCCATTACTGTATCGACAACACGCATATGCCTGCCGTTAACACGTATTCCGTCATCATATTTTTTTAATTCCTTAATAAGCGCCGATGACATTTTAAAATGCTGTTTCAGTACAGTTTTTATATTCCCGCCGCTATATTCGGACGTAATTCTGTATTCAAATATTCTGTCCATCAGTTATTTGCACCATTGAGGAGTTTTGTCGCATACGCGGAATCAACAGCTTCCCAGCCGAAGCTGTACGGCTTTACTCCCGATTCACGTAAATTTATATCTATTGTGTCATAGGTTTCCTTAGGTATATTCGAAGTATAGGTCTGATTTTCTTTCATGTCGTATATCATAAATTCCAACGTTCCGTTTTCTGATTTTCCAAAACGGCAAACCCTGTCACCGGACTTTTCCAAATCCTGCGACAAAATCATAAGCTTTAAAACTTCAATTGTCTTATCATTAAATCCATTATCAAATATAAGAATTTTCTCAAGCAGTTCATTGTAATCGGTAACAAATCTGAGATTATACCCTTCAAACTTTTCCAGTTCACCCGATTCCTTTGAGGATTTACACACATTGTCATAAAGCTGTGCCTTCAAAAGAGGCTCACTGCATGGCGAAAATGACATCAAAAGACGCTTTTCATCGTCCTGATACAGCATAGGCGTCGGCATAAGAGCAGTGTGTGAGCAGGATGGGCAGTGAAACATATTTACGCGTCCCGAAAGCAAATCCTGTTTTAAATCTTCACTATCCTTTACTGTAATCATATTCCAGACTGTAACCTCCGTCATCTGACCGCACTTCGGACAGCGTACATTTTGTTTTGAATTTAAACTCATGCTTTACCTCCTGTCATTTTATCAGCTGCTACCATTATACCCAGTTTTGCGCTTTCATACGTTAAGCCGCCCTGCATATATGCGATATACGGTGGTTTTATCGGCGCGTCCGCCGACAGTTCAATCGACGCACCCTGATTAAATGCGCCTGCCGCCATTATAACCTTTGAACTATAACCGGGCATATCCCATGCTTCGGGAGTTACAAAGCTGTCCACCGGTGCGCCCTTCTGTATTCCTTCACAAAAAGCTATCACCTTTTCGGGGCTGCCGAATTTTATTGACTGAATTATATCATGACGCACCTCGTCAGGCTTCGGGTCTACCTCATATCCGAGTTTTTCAAACACTGCGCTGCACAGAACTGCCGCCTTAAGCGCCTGCGACACAACATGCGGCGCCATAAACAATCCCTGATAGAGCTGTCTGTTAAAGCCTAGCGATGCTCCTGCCTCCTTGCCTATTCCAACAGACGTAAGACGGTATGCGCAAAGCTCAACATACTTTTTCTTTCCTGCTATATATCCGCCTGTCGGGGCAAGTCCTCCGCCCGGATTTTTTATAAGAGAGCCTGCAATTAAATCTGCGCCGTATGCGGAAGGCTCCTCCGTTTCAACAAATTCTCCGTAGCAATTATCTACAATACAAACTGTTTCAGGCGATATTTCCTTTACGAATTTAATCAAATCACCTATCTCTTTTGCACTGTACGTAGGACGCCAGCCATATCCCTTACTGCGTTGTATTGCCGCAGCCTTTACCTTATTTTCAGTAAAACATCTGCGTATTGCATCAAGGTCAGGCATACCATCCTCTTTAAGTTCTATCTGACGGTATTTAACGCCAAAGTCCTTGAGAGAACCGTTCCCTGCATCTCCTTCTATTCCGATTACCTCCTCCAGCGTATCATACGGCTTACCCGTTATTGATACAAGCATATCGCCCGGGCGAAGCACAGCAAACAGCGCGGTTGAAATCGTATGTGTTCCCGATATAAAATTGTGACGAACAAGAGCGTCCTCCGCTCCCATGATGTCAGCATAAACCCTGTCAAGGGTATCCCGTCCCACATCGTCATAGCCGTAGCCTGTCGTAGGAACAAAGTGCGTGTCTGATACGCGGTTATCGGCAAATGCCTTCATTACACGCAGCTGGTTTATCTCGCATATATTTTCTATATACTGAAACTGTCCGCTTACCGACTTTTCAGCCTCATCTACAATTTTCAACGTCCTGTCTGATATTGCAAAGCTGTCTTTTATAAATTTATTCTTATCCATCGTCTGTCCTCTCTTATTATATTATCAAATAATAGGGACAGCCTAAGCTATCCCTATTGTTGCTTACCTGAGATATTTTTTCAGTACCCTGTGAATTTCATCTGTATCAATCGGCTTCGCCACATGAGCATTCATACCGCAGTCAATACATTTCTTAACATCCTCCGAAAAGGCGTCTGCCGTCATCGCGATAATAGGTAAATCCGCATCGGTTCTGCTGAGTTTCCTTATTTCCTCTGTTGCTCCGTATCCTGTCATAACAGGCATTCTTATATCCATCAGTATCGCGTCATAATATCCTTCCGCTGAAGCTTTAAACTTATCAACGCATATCTGTCCGTTTTCAGCTCTTTCAAGTTCCAGCCCGAACTGTGAGGTTAAAAGCTCATAATCGATTTCCCAGTTAAGGTCATTATCCTCAGCTACAAGAACTCTTATGCCTTCGAGGTCATGTACTGCGGTTTCCTCCTTTGTTTCAGGCTGAAGCGGAGCATTTTCGGTAAATTGCTTCAAGCCGTAGAAAAGAGTTGATTTAAACAGCGGTTTTGAAATAAATCCGTTTACACCCGCCGCACGAGCTTCATCTTCAATTTCTGCCCAATCATAAGCAGAAATCAGAAGTATTGAAAAATCATTTCCTACATGATTGCGTATACGGCGCGCCGTTTCAAGTCCGTCAATTCCGGGAAGCTTCCAGTCAATCAGAATAATCTTATAATCGTCATTCATCTTATGACGCTTTTCAACCATTTCAACCGCTGATTCACCGTCAAGCGTCCAGTCTGCTTTCATTCCGATGTCCTTAAGCACTGCAACCGTAGTTTCGCACAGCTGCATATCATCGTCAACAACAAGCATGTTCCAGTCCGGTAAAATCATTTCCTCAAATTCCTCTGTTGCTCTTTCCAAATCAAGAGTTACATGAAATTCGGTACCCTTCCCCTGTTCACTCTGAACTTCAATATTTCCGTCCATCGCGTCAATGATATACTTGGTAATCGCCATTCCAAGTCCCGTTCCTTCGGTCTTATGCACACGCTTAGTATCCTCACGTGCAAAAGATTCAAACACTTTTTCTTTAAACTCCGGAGTCATTCCTATTCCTGAATCTTTAACAAACAGCTGCACACGTACAAAATCATCACCCTTAGGCGAATCCTCCTCATACAGCGTTACAGATATTTCTCCGCCGTCAGGTGTAAATTTAATAGCGTTTGACAGCAAATTCAAAAGTACCTGATTTAGACGTACACTGTCACAATAAACGTTTTCACTTTCAATATCAGATATAAATACGTCAAACTTCTGATTTTTTATTTTAAGCTGCGGCTGAACAATACTTACAATACTATCCATAATATCGCGCAGTGAAATCTGTTCCATTGACAATGTCATTTTACCGCTTTCTATTTTTGACATGTCAAGAATATCATTGATAAGTCCCAAAAGATGCTTACTGGAAAGAGCTATTTTCCTCAGACAGTTATGCACCTGCTGTTTATCGTCTATATTGGTAGTTGCAATAGCCGTCATGCCGACAATGGCATTCATGGGAGTACGTATATCATGACTCATATTTGATAAAAATTCACTCTTTGCCTTATTCGCATTTATTGCTTCCTGACGTATTATATTCAATTCCTGAATCTGCTTCTGCGTCATTCTGAAATATTTTGCAAATATAACAGACAGCACCAACAATATGACACCTATGCTCACAAGCAGGAATATGAGGATTGACTCAGTTAAAAGATTTATCGTCCTGTCCAGTGTACCGTAAGGCATTACAGTTACAAGATACCATTCGGAATACGGAAGATGAGTACAATAGAGATGTCTGCGTTCACCGTCCATCTGCATAATTGCAGAATAGTCCTCATTTTCCTCCATTTTTTCACGGAACTCCGTCACATATTGTTCCGCATCCTTGCCGTTAAGCTCAGAAAATGTATCTCTTATTCTGTCAAAATAGTTATTATTATCCGAATCAATATTTCTTATAACGTAGCTTCCGTCCCTGCGTATAATGTGCGAATATGTAAGCGTACCGTCCTCATCAAGCGACAGCATTTCATTTATATAGTCGGCAGATATTGCTGCTACCAGCGCAATGGAAGTTCTGCCGTCTGACATCTGATATTTCGCAGGCACTGCTATAAGCACTATTTTTTCACCATTTTCATTCTGTGCTACCGCTACCTTCTTTTCACCTTTCAACAGTGAATCAAGAAATGGCGGAGGGTCTATAATTTCAAATGGTGTGCCGTAAATAAATTCAAAAGTCCCCTCACTGCTGTAAAAGGCGAGTGAGTCAAAATCACGCTGTTTACCTCCGCCTATAAGCATATCCACCGCAGATCGGTCTGTTGCAAAATACTCAGGAGACACATCATGTATTATAGTTTCCACCTGAGCAAGACGAAGAGTAATTGTAGTATCAAAATGAAAGGATATTCTCTCACTCATGCCGTGCATATAGATATCGCCTACATCATTTATCGCTTCCCTGCTCTTTTTGTTCATGCTGTATGCAAAGAACGACAACACTCCCACACTTACCGCAATCATCAATATAAGACTTACAATCAAAAAATGTGTAGTCTTTCTTTTCATATTCTTCTGGTAATTATCATCCAGTTTTATAACATCTTCCACAAATATCACCTCACATATTTCTTACACGTCAATTGTATTTACAGCCGAAACCGCCGCTCTGTAATCCTCTTTAACCTTGTCCAGAAGTTCAGAAGAAAAATTACCTTTTCCATCTCTTAATTCTTCTGTTAACGGTGATACAGAAGCTAAAAGCGACTCTATTCCAAGATTCTGACAAATACCTTTTATTGTGTGAGCGGCACGGAATGCCTCCTCATAATTACCCTCGTCGAGTGATTTTATAAGAAGGTCATAGCTGCCATCCTGCGGAAATTTCAGCAGAAATTTTTTAACCAATCCCTCAGTCATAAGACGCGACAGCACAGCGTTATAATCGCCGCCGAATACATCATAACATTCCTTTATAGTCATTTCTTTCATCTTCCTTCCTGCAAATCAAGAATAATTCCTATTGCGCCTATATACTTCGGCGTCCTGTCTATTGACCAGAGCGACCTGCATACAAGCCTTTTATTTTGAATTTCACCATTTAACACAAGCTTACAGTTATATTCGGCATTCGGACTTTCAGGAGTTGTATCATGAATGGTTTTAGACACATTATTAAGCTCCATCGCATCTATCATACCAAGTATTTTGTCATGCTGAAGGGGATTTACAATAAAGCTGTCCAATCCCAGAGCCTCTGCTCCTGCCTTTGACAAAGTGAGCGTTGAAGGCGAAGCAAGATATTCAAAGCTTATTTCGTTTAATACCTCTGCAAAGAAATCATTTTTAATTCGCTCAATATTCAGCATGTTAAGCGTTCTTTTTGAAGTTGACAGTTCATCATGATTAAGCAAAGCGTCTGCAAGACTTTTTATTTCCTGTTCATCAGGATTTACAGCCGTTTTTTTCATCAGCTCGCTTTTTATCACCGAAGCAGAGTCCTGAAGGCATTTTAAAAGTATAGGATTAAATGTTCCGCATTCACCGTTTAAAATCATCTGCATAGCCTTATCATGCGAAAATGCTTTTTTATAAACACGTTCGCTTGTAAGAGCGTCATACACATCTGCAATAGATACTATCTGCGCCGAAATAGGTATTTCATCGCCCTTTAAACCATCGGGATAGCCTCGTCCGTCGTAACGCTCATGATGCCAACGGCAAATTTCATACGCGATTTTAACAAGAGGCTCGTCCTTATAAAATGGCATTTCATCAAGCATTTCCGCGCCTACGGCAGAATGTGTTTTCATGATTGCAAATTCCTCGTCCGTAAGACGTCCTGGCTTATTTAAAACCTCATCTGGAATAGATATTTTTCCTATATCATGCAGCGCCGACGCCATACTTATCATAGAAAGGTCTGCGGAGGACAGCTTATACTTGTCTGTTATCTGAACAAGTCTTCTGAGAAGTATATCAGTGATTGACTGTACATGAAGAATATGTAAACCGCTTTCACCGTTTCTGAATTCCACAATATGACTTAAAATTGTAATCATCATATTGCTCGTTTTTTCGTTTTCATAGAGCTGGTCTGAAACCATTTCCGAAAGCTTCTTCTGTTTTGCATATAAAAGAAGCGTATTTACAACACGTCTGCGTACAATAAGAGCATCAAACGGACGCGCAATGAAATCCGTCACCCCAAGCTCATAGGCGCGGTCAACAGTTTCAGTGGAATTTTCCGCTGAAATCATAATTACGGGAACATCTTCTATCCAACGCTTGCTCCGCATTATTTCAAGCACCTCATAACCGTTCATTTCAGGCATTACAATATCAAGAAGTACCAATGATATTTCATCACTGCATTTCTGAAGTACCTCTACCGCATGTGTACCGTTTTCAGCTTCAATAATGTCATACTCATCATTCAGTATTTCCGATAAAATTGCACGGTTCATTTCAGAATCATCAACAATAAGAATTTTTTCCCGCAAATCACTTTCTTTGCTCATAATCTATTCCTTTCATTATGCTGTAATTGAGAAAACATAAATCGTATGTAAAAAACGGACATACAACCATAATTTTATTATATATTATTCCTTCTGTTATGTCAATAAATAAAGAAAAAAACCGCTCATTTTTAATGAGCGGTATAAAAAGCTGTTAGTTCTTTTTTGTTGTTTTTGAAGCTGTTGTTTTCGGTGCAGGTGTTTCTGCTTTAGGCGCAGTCACTGCCGAACTTTTAGGAGCTTCTTTTTTAGAAGATGCCGGCTTCTTATCTGCTGTTTTTTTAGCAGCCGGCTTTTTTGCAGCAGTTTTCTTTACTGCCTTTTTAGCGGCAGGCTTTTTTGCAGGCGCTTTCTTTATTGTCTTTTTCCAATCTGCAATTTTTTCTGCATCACCCTGAACATACGCCTCACCGTTTGCAACCGCCTTATCCAAGCTTACTCTTCCTGCAAGCAAAGCTAAAAGCGATGATTTAGAAATGTTAAGAACTGCATTGTTGTCATAATAATCATACGGCTCAACACTAAGCTTACCGTCTTTAACCTCTGCATAGAATGTACCGCCGCAATCCTCGTCAGTAAGTGTTACCTGTACAGCGAAATCAGCAATACCCTTTGCATCAGCCTTGTCAAATTTTTCCTTGATTTTTAAAAATGCCTGTTCAAATGTCATCTTGCGAGTACCCCTTTCGTTTTGACAGAATAAAATCTGTCCTCCCAGTTATTATTTCTATTACCTATCTTTAGTATACATCATTTATTATGTTCTGTCAAACATTATTTGGATTTTTTTACTATTATCAGTTTTTAAACATTGTAAATGCCGCCAAACAGCAAAACGTCAGCATTGTTGATTGACAATATCTGCGTTATATGGTAGAATAACATATATGCACCTGTAACTCAGTTGGATAGAGTGCAAGATTCCGATTCTTGAAGCCGCAGGTTCGACTCCTGTCAGGTGCGCCATAACGGAGTAAGCTTTGCTTGCTCCGTTTTATTTATAATGATTTTATATATTCATCGACACCATCAGCAATCGCTTTACCTATTTTATCATTTAATGTTTCAAGTATTTTTATATCCTCCGCGTCATCATAAAACCCGATTTCAAGATACGCTATCGGTACGGGAAGCTTATTAAACAAAATAAGATGCGGTGACTTTACGGGCTGATTTAACTGAAATCCCGACACTTCTGCGATACTTTTATTTATAATATCTCCGGCGCGATTTGATTGTACAGCATAGTCATCCGATATTTTAGCCTGCGCATATTCTCCCGAAAGTTCAATATATGACGTGCCTTTTCCGCCCCCTGCATTTGAATGTATACATACATACAGTTCAGCATCAGGGTCTTTTGTAATATCATTTTCAGGGAAGCAATATGAAGCGCGTTTATTCATTGACGGATTTTCACCATTTGTCACTCTTGTCATACGCACTTCATAACCCATTTGTTCAAGATACGCTTTCGCCGTAAGCGCATTTTTCAGATTGATTTCAGGTTCTGTATTTCTGTCGCCGTATCCCATCGGATACCAGCACGAGCTGCCTTCGGGGGCAAGTCGGGTACACCCTTCGCCATGACAATCCTCTCCGAAAGTTCCGTTTTTATAATGGCGCCACTCACCCCATTGTTTTTTTTCGCTGTTATATTCATATCCCTGCTCCGACTTCTCTGTATCAGTCATTTCATATGAAGATATTCCATGTCCTGCATCAAGCACAATTACAGTCTTTTCAGGTTCGGGAGTTTCTGACAGCATTTCATCGCCGCATCCCGCAAGAAGCAGACACACAGCAAATAAAAATATTTTTTTGTTCATAAAAATCACCTCAGCGGCGGAAATGTCACATACATAGTGGTACCTCTGCCAACCGTACTCTTTACACGTATCTGCGCATTATGACACGCACATATATGCTTTACAATCGACAGTCCCAAGCCTGTACCGCCGACCTTCTTTGAATGGCTCTTATCCACACGGTAAAAACGCTCAAATATACGTTCGGTATCCTCCTTCGGTATACCTATTCCCGTATCCTTAACCGAAAATTCAACACCGTCTGCGGTTTCTCCCACAAACACGCGTATACGTCCGTTTTCCCTGTTATATTTTATTGCGTTATCTATAAGATTATATACCAACTCGCTTATCAGTGTTGAATTACCCATTATAACTGCCGGCGTTTTACTGTAAAATATCTGTATGTTTCTCTCTTTCGCCGCCTTTTCCAAAAGACATATTGCATCACCCGTTATCTCCGACAGGTCTATCTCCTCCGCCTTTTCTATCTGAGTGCCTTCATCAAGATTTGAAAGATTGATTATATCGTCAATCAGCGTAAGCAGTCTTTGCGACTCTTTTTCAATCTTTACACAAAAATCGCTTATATCCTCACTTTTTGCCATACCGTTATTTATCATCTGCGCATAACCCGATATTGTTGTAAGCGGTGTTTTCAGTTCATGCGATACATTTGCCGTAAATTCCCGGCGCATCTTTTCCGACTTCGCCTTCTCCTCATGCTCATCTGATATATGCTTGAAAAACGGTTTCATTTCATCATATATTTCAGCGGAAGCAAGATTATTTATATCCGCGTCATTCACCGGCTTCATCAAACGCGTCGTAAGAGCCGAAGAAACCGTCTCTGCCAGAAAAAATACTGCAATCGAAATAACTGCCGCCGTTATCAGCGACGCAATTCTGCAAACAGCATTCCCGCATACGGCAAATATCACTGCGGCACTGACAGCAACTGCGGATATAGCAAATATCCGCAGCGTCAGACTTATTTCCTTTTTCATATTCTATATCCCACATTTCTTATAGTTTCAATGCACTTTCCCTTTTCTCCCAACTTATGTCTGAGGTTCCCCATATGAACATCAAGTGTTCTGCTCTCACCCTCAAAGTGATAACCCCAAATTTTATCAAGAAGTCTTTCACGTGTAACGACAGTACCCCTGTGCATCAAGAGATATCTTAAAAGTTCAAATTCCTTATATGTAACCGTAATTTCCCTTCCGCTTACACATACGCTTCTTTTACTGTTATTAAGTACAATATCCTTATAATCAATGACATCATCATTTTCCTGAGGACTTCTCCTAAGCACAGCTTTTATTCTTGATATAAGTTCTACCACTCCAAATGGTTTTGTAACATAATCGTCAGCGCCGCTGTCAAGTCCCTTTACCTTGTCGCTTTCCGTACCTTTTGCCGTTATCATTATAACCGGAAGCTTTTCCGTATGTTCGTCATGTCGTATTTCCTTCAGAACCTCAATACCATCCTTATCAGGAAGCATAATATCAAGCAGTACCATTGACGGTACTGCTGTTTTTAAACGTCTGAAAAATGCCGATGCATTTTCAAATCCCTCAGCCTGAAAGCCTGCGGATTTAAGCGCATAAAGAATAAGTTCTCTTATTCCTTCATCATCTTCGACACAGTATATCATGCTCATATTGACACTTCCTTTTGCGCGTAAATACTCCTTCTACTCTGCCGATGCCGAAAACGGCAAAGCATATTTCTTACTGAATTTCACGCACATTTCTCTGTATTCATCACTGCTTTTTCTGTGACTCATTACATTATGAATATCGTAATTATCATCATTAAGCTCAATAATAGCAGCCGCAACGTTTGCGCAGTGGTCCGAAATTTTTTCAAGTGCTGTGATATAATCAGTAAACACAAAGCCCTGATTTACACTGCATCTCCCCTCCTGCATACGCTTTATATGACGGTTTTTAAGGTCATTTCTCAGTCTGTCAATAACGTCTTCAAGAGGTTCAACACGGTTTGCCAGCTTAACATCATTATTCGAAAAGGCGTTTATTGTCATATCAATAATTTCACCGACAGCGTCTACCATAATAGTAATTTCCTGACGCGCCTTTTCCGAGAAATGAACGTCCTTATCACGCTTTTCACGCGCGGTAAATACAAGGTCTGCGGTGTAATCCGTCATCTTTTCAAAGTCAGCTATCGCATGGAGCAATATAGAGACTTTTTTTGCATCAGACGACATCATATTCTGTCCTGACAATTTTACAAGATATTCTCCCAGTGCATCCTCGTACTCGTCTGCCAAACGCTCATTCTCTATAATTTCCCTGTCATTCTTCTCCGAATATTTCGCAACGCATTCCTGCGCAAGAGTAAAGCTGTCCTTTACCATATATGCCATATTCGTTGCAAGCGTCGTACATTGCTCAACAGCAAAAGACGGCGTGGGCAAAAATCTGTCGTCAAGCATTGAGAACGCGTTTCTTTCCGCCCCCTCTTTTATTGTAAGACGTACAAGCTTTTCAATCAACGAACTGCACGGCAGCAATACAATCGTCGAGGCAACATTAAATGCTGTATGGACAATCGCAATGCCAAGCGCATCAATTGATGAGTTTATAAAAGCAAAATCAATAAGTGAATTGAGTGCATAGAATATGCACATAAACAGCACTGCGCTTATAATTTTAATATAAAGGTTCGCAATAGCCGCACGCTTCGCATTCTTGCTTGTACCTATACAGGAAATCATAGCGGTAATACATGTGCCTATATTCTGTCCCATCAATATAGGAAATGCCGTTGCAAAGGTAATCTGTCCCGTTGCGCTCAACGCCTGCAATATACCGACAGACGCCGATGACGACTGAATAATTGCCGTAAGCACCATTCCGACAAGAAGTCCCAGTACCGGATTTGAAAACATGACAAGCATATTTGCAAATGCAGGTGAATTTTTAAGCCCCGACACAGCCGCTGACATAGTGTCCATACCAAACATAAGTACCGCAAAACCAATAAGTATATTGCCTATACTTGTCCGCCTGTCGGTTTTTGACGTCATAATCAGAATTATTCCCGCAAGTGCCAAAATAGGCGTAAAGTTTTCGGGCTTTATCAGGTTCGCCAAGAGACTATCACCCTGAACTCCCGATAAGCTTAAAATCCATGCCGTAACGGTTGTACCGATATTCGCGCCCATCATTACCCCGATGGACTGCGTTAATTTCATTATCCCCGAATTTACAAAACCGACTACCATAACAGTCGTTGCCGATGATGACTGAATAATCGCAGTAACCACCGCTCCGAGCAAAACTCCCATCAGCCTGTTTGACGTCAGCTTCTCCAGTATTATTTCAAGCTTTCCGCCTCCGAGTTTCTTTAATCCGTCCCCCATGACGTTCATTCCGTAAAGAAACATCGCCAGACCGCCCAGCAAACTGAATATTTGAAAAATGTCCATAAGCGCACCTCTTTTGTATCTTGTATTTTTTTACCTATTACATTATATAAAATGAATGTAAAGTTGTATTCAACATTATCTTAATTTTATGTAAAATCTTTTATTACTTCCCATTCTTTTATAAGTCTTTCAAGCGAAAACGCCGCATTTGCCGGACTGGTTGACGGAAGCTTATATGCTTCCAAATCCGGATTATAACGCTTAAACAGAGTGTATGCCGTATTGCCGTTTGTAAAAATCTGCTTTACCTGTGTTTTTGACAGCATTTCAGTAAAATCATTCGGGGTTACATTCCTTATAGAACTATCCGATGAACCTTCTATATCACAGCTTTTTATAACATCCCATACGGCAATATTATTTTTTAGCAGCATGGCTTTCTTTTCTTCAACAGTGTCCGGACATTCACACTCCATAACAGCAGAAACCACTTTCCAGAATCTGTTCTGTTTATGACCGTAAAAAAATTTTGCTTCACGTGATTTCACAGAAGGAAAACTTCCGAGTATGAGTATTTTTGAATTCTCATTATATACGGGGTTAATTGTATGTTTTTCCATTTTTTCAGCCTCCAGTATACATTATAACAGAAATCTCAGGATTTTAAAAGAGTTTTTTCAATGAAAGCATAAAAGGAGCTGTAAAACAGCTCCTTTTATATATAGGTTTTAAAATTATTTGTATTGATTTTCGTAGCTCTCAATCATCTTTTTAACCATCTGACCGCCGATTGAGCCTGCCTGCTTAGCTGTAAGCTCACCGTTGTAGCCCTGACCAAGAGTAACTCCTACTTCTCTTGCAGCTTCCATCTTGAACTGCTCTAATGCCTGTGTTTTTGTGTTCTTTGCCATAATAAATTTCTCCTTTACATAAAGTATTTTGGTTTTTTACCCAACTATAATTTATGTAATTTTTTAAAATTTAAACAGGTTATTTATACTAATTCATTACAATTTCATCTGCTGTAATTTTCTCACAGCGTTTCCTTAACCTTTTGTACTTTTCCGTTATCATTGCCGCGTCCTCCTCCATAATATCCTTTGCCGCCATTTGAGATAATGCAAGTATATCCCTGTCTTCAAACAGATTGGCTATACGCATTTCCGGAAGACCGTGCTGACGCGTACCGAAAAAATCACCCGGTCCGCGAAGCTGTAAATCCTGCTCGCTTATATAAAAGCCGTCATTAGATATGCACATCGTTTCCATACGTTTTTTGGTAATCTCATTATTTCCGTGCGCGATAAGTATACAAAAAGCCTGTTCCTGCCCGCGTCCGACGCGTCCGCGAAGCTGGTGAAGCTGCGAAAGTCCGAATCGCTCCGCATTTTCTATTATCATTATATTCGCGTTAGGTACATTCACGCCCACCTCAATGACAGTGGTTGAAACAAGTATCCGTATATCACCTTTGACAAATCCGTCCATCACCTCATCCTTAAGCTTTGGCTTCATTCTGCCGTGAATAAGACCTGTTTTAAAATCAGGAAATATCGTTTGAAGTTTTTCCGCAAGCATTTTCGCATTCTGCAAATCGCTTTTTTCCGTTTCCTCCACAAGCGGACATACAATATATGCCTGCATACCTGCCTTTACGTTCTTTTCCAGAAACGCAAACACCCGCTTTCGCATTTTTTCGCCGACAGCAAAAGTTTTCACAGGCTTTCTTCCGGGAGGAAGCTCGTCTATCACAGATATGTCAAGGTCGCCGTACAGAATAAGCGCCAGAGTACGCGGTATCGGTGTGGCTGACATAATAAGCATATGAGGATTATTACCTTTTGCGGCAAGACGCGCGCGCTGTTCCACACCAAAACGGTGCTGCTCGTCTGCAACAACAAGCGCAAGGTCCGCAAATTCAACCTCGTCCTGTATTATTGCATGAGTACCTACCACTACATTAGCCGCTCCTGTCGAAATCATTTCATATGCAAGCCGTTTTTCTTTTGTTTTCATACTTCCCGTAAGCATAACTACATTTATACCCATATTCTTAAAAAAAACGTCAAGTGTCTGAGCATGCTGAAACGCCAGTATTTCAGTAGGCGCCATCATTGCAGCCTGATGTCCGTTTTTAACTGCCGTATATATTGCCGCCGCTGCAACAGCAGTCTTGCCGCTTCCGACATCTCCCTGAACAAGCCTGTTCATCATTCTGCCGCTTTTACAGTCACCCAAAATTTCATTAAGGGTTCTTTTCATGTCGGCACGTATCTCCTTTATCACCCTTTTCTGCGCTCCGGTAAGCGGAAAAGGCAGGGTTTTTACAAATTCACGCACACAAAGTATATCGGTAAATTTAACGCTTTTACGTTCCGTATTTACACCCTTATGAGAACTCAGCGCAAGCTGAAGTATTAAAAGTTCTTCGAATACAAACCTCTCGCGGGCAATATTATAATGCTCGAAATCCTCAGGAAAATGTATATTTTTCATTGCATAGTTAAGCTCTGCTATGTGATATTTTTTTCGTATATCCTCAGGTATATATTCCTCAAGCCGTCCTGCCTCCTTAATTGCAAATTCCATAGCTGATTGCAGGATTTTCTGAGTAAGTCCCTCTGTAAGCGGATACAGCGGCACAATTTTACCGGTAAAACGCTCAGAACCTTTTTTTTCATACACAGGATTAAGCATTTCATACTTACCGCGACTGCGTGTAATTTTTCCGTATAAAATATATTCATCGCCTGTCATAAACTGACCTTTTACATATCTGTTATTATACCATACAACATTAAGCGCGCCCGTCTGGTCTGATACAACCATAGTGGAAATCAGCAGATTTTTTCTTACTCTCACGTCTCTGACAGGCGAAAAAACGGTGACGCTTATGCACACCGTTTCACCTTCCGCGCAGTCTGCGATTTCCTTCATCTGGGACCTGTCCTCATGAGAACGCGGGAAATAATAAAGCAAATCCTCGACTGTTTTTATACCCTTTTTCTTGAATAATTCAGCGCGTTTCTCACCTATACCCTTTAAATATTGAATGTTTTTTGAAATTTTTATCAGCTCTTTTCCCGTATAATATCTTGCCATGCGATGATATAAGCGATTTTCTTCAAAGCTACTATTCTACTGAAATTATATAGTAATACAACGGCTGTCCGCCTCGTTTAAAAGAAATTTCAATTTCATCATCCGAATACTTCGCTTCAAAAGCCTTCATCATCCTGTCCGCCTGCGGCTGTTTTATGTCCTTACCGCAATAAACTGTTATATATTCCGTATCATCATCTGTCATTTCCGAAACAACATTATTTAAAACATCATCAATATCTTTGCCGACAGACACTATTTTCCCTTCTATCATACCGAGAATGTCATCTTTTCTGATAGTCAAATCACCTATTTCCGTATCACGCACCGCATACGTAAGCTGACCTGTTTTAACCTTAGTAACAGCTTTTTGCATGGCGCGTGTATTAAGTTCGGCATCTTTTTTTACATTAAATGCCACCATAGCGCTTACGCACTGCGGAATACCGGTCGTTTCAATCACAACAACATTCTTGCCCTCTGAAAGCTCCGCCGCCTGTTTAGCAGCCATAACGATATTTTTATTGTTCGGGAACAGATAAATTGTCTTTGCTTCAACACGCTTTACCGCCTTTATAAAATCATCCGTTGACGGGTTCATCGTCTGACCGCCCTCAATAATTTTATCAATGCCCAAATCCTTAAGCATGGTATTCAGTCCCTTGCCCATGCTTACAGCCACAAATCCGTAATCTTTTAATTGCACAGGCTGTTTTGCCTTTTTCTCTTTCGGCGGCTTCTTGGTCTTTTCCTTATTTGCCACAGGCGCAGCGGCTGTTTTATTCTCAGGCTTTGACTTTGCTTCTTTAATAATTGTTCTGTGCTGGTGCTTCATATTATCAATCTTTAGGTTTATCATTTCGCCCAGCTTTACAGCCTCTTCCAGTACAAATCCGGGATTGTTTGTATGGATATGCACCTTGACAATATCATCATCGTCAATTACAAGCATACAATCACCCTTAGGAGAAATTGTATTTCTGAAATCCTCCGCGCTGTCACCGCTGTTTTCCTTTTCAATCAGAAATTCGGTACAATACTTAAACTTTATATCCTCAGTCTTAATAGTCTGCTGTGACTTTACAGATGTTCTCGGCGCTGTTTCCTCACCGCCCTGACGCGCCACAATCTCGCCGCTTTCCAAATATGCCTGCGCGCCCAAAAGCACAAATATCCAACCCTGTCCTCCCGCATCAACTACATTAGCCTGCTTTAGAGCAGGTAACTGCTGAGTAGTGTTTTTAAGAGCTTTTTGTCCTCGTTCAACAGCACCTGAAAGCACCTTAACAATATCTGTTTCAGTATCGGCTGTAAGCTGCGCTCCTGTCGCAACTTCACGCGCAACAGTCAGAATTGTACCTTCAGTCGGCTTCATTACCGCCTTATATGCCGCATCTGCTCCTTCTTTTAAGGCAAGCGCAAACTCTACGGCATTACACTCGTCCATTCCCTTAAGACTCTTTGCAATACCGCGAAAAAGCTGTGACAGTATAACTCCGGAATTTCCTCTTGCTCCTCTCAGCGTCGCAAAGGACATTGCGTCAGCCGTCTTTGTAAGCGTCATATCTTCCTTACCGCTTACTTCGGCGGCAAGAGCTGTTATTGTAAGCGACATATTGGTACCTGTATCGCCGTCGGGAACGGGAAACACATTCAGCTCATCAACTGCATTTTTATTGTTATAAAGCATATTTGCGCCGCTTATCATCATATCTGCAAATATTTTTCCGTTTAAAGTATCTATTGTAATCACCCCTTAAAACCTTCCGCGCAAAGGTCTAATCCACACGCACACCTTCTACACGCACATTAACTCTGTTAACCTTTATTCCCACCGCATTTTCAATCGTATAGCGTACACGGTTTACAATACTTTTGCATACTGTATTTATATTTATGCCGTATTCTGCAATAAGATGTATTTCAACGACAACTCCGTCCTCCTCGATTGAAATATTAATTCCCTTTGACATACTGTCGGGCTTTAAAAGATTTACTATACCATCCTTTTTATTTCTTGACGCCATTCCGACAACTCCATAACATTTGGTTGCCACAGCGCCGGCAATATCCGCAATAACGCCGTTTGCAATAGAAACCTCGCCCAAATCACTGTTTGTCTTTAATATCATAATTCCTTTTCATTCCTTTCATTATAGTATACCCTTTATATCATTGTACTATAAAAAACCAAAATAGTCCATATTAAAATTAAATTTCTTGCATAAAAAGATATTTTGATGTACAATAGTTTCAGGGTGATATGATTATGAGCAAAAGAACAAAGCTGATGAATTTTTTGTCAAACCTGCCCGATTTTGTTTTTGATTACATAGAAATTGCCTATGACGGTGAAAGTATTAACACTCAAATCGGTTACAGCATTGACATCAAAACATTTCTTGAATATTTACAGAAATTCAAGTTTAAAGACGTTAAAAATACTGAGGATTTTACCGTATCCCATATGGAACAGATAACTCTCCGGGATTTAAATGCATTTACATCATATTTAAAGGAATATGAAACAGATACCGTAACTATTGACGGAAAACACGTAAAGCGTATCCGCCGCAACAGCGCATACGGGATTAACCGAAAGCTGTCAGGCATACGAGGCTTATTTTCGTACCTTTATAAAAATGACCTTATATCGCAGAATATTACCGATAAGGTAGATTTTAAAAAGGTACATCAAAAAATGAAGCGTCCGCTTTCAACGCAGGAAACCGTTAATCTGCTTGACGTAATTTATAATGGTGAAAAATACTATTCGGGACGGGATTTAACAGAATATAAAAACCGCAAACAACGTGATATTGCGCTTTTTACCGCTTATCTCGGCACCGGTTGCCGTGTAAGCGAGCTTATAAACCTTGATATAACAGATGTTTGTTTTGATAGCTCATCGTTTATTGTAACCAGAAAAGGCGGCGATGAACAGGAAATTTTTATGCCTGTACAGGTAGAAAATGAAATGTTTTCATATATGCAGGAACGCATGGAAAATGAAAAAGCGTCAGATGAAAAGGCATTATTTGTAAGCCGTTTGGGTAAGCGCATGACTGCGCAGGGGGTGGAAAAAATATTAAAGAAATACTGCGCTACCGTCGGTATCTTTGACTCCGATAAAGCGCGTCCGCATGCGCTTCGCCGTACATTCGCCTGCAATCTTATAGCTGACGGAATAGACATTAAAATGGTTGCCGAGCTTATGGGACACAAAAATATTGAAGTTACACATAAATATTATACACAATACGCAATAGAAAAACGTAAAGAAGTTATGCGTGAATTCGATATTAAAGGAAGCAGATAAAATAAAGACGAACCAGACGGTTCGTCCTTATTTTTTACCCAATGATACAACATCACCGAAACGGCTTTTTAAGCTGTCTACTGTCTTTTCCAGCTTTTCCGCCCTTCTGCTCCGCTCGTTATCCTCATTAAACAACGTCATCTGTTCATAAATTTCATCATCTTTTATAAGTCCCGTACCTGTAACAGTCAACATCCGTATCGGTTTTTGCAAATTCCACGAACGCTTGATTATTTCCATTGCCGCCTCACGTATATCACGCGCCGTATAAGTAGGCGAGACAAGCTTTTGCTGACGGTTTATTGTCCTGAAATCAGGGTCCTTAATAGTCACCTGTACCGTTGTGCATTTCAGCTTCTTGCGGCGCATACGCACTGCAATACTATCGCTAAGCTCATATACTCCGCTACGCACTTCGTCCTCTCCTACAAGGTCATGCGGAAATGTAATTCCGTTACCGACAGACTTTACTTCCTCTTTTTCATAAACAAGCTTTACAGGGTCATTATCAAGTCCGTTTGCGTATCTGTGAAGCATTGTACCTGCTTTTCCGAGATGATTGTAAAGAGTTCTTTCGTCAAAGCGAGCAAGTTCTCCTATCGTTTTAATTCCGAGCTGTTCAAGCTCCTTTGCCGTGCTTCGTCCGACATACAGCAAATCTTTTACTGACAGAGGATATATTTTTTCTTTCCAGTTGACTCTGTCAAACACAGTAGTTGCATCAGGCTTTTTATAGTCACTGCCGAGCTTCGCGAATACCTTGCAGAAAGATACCCCGACTGAAATCGTAAGACCTGTTTCCTCACGCACGATACGTCTTAATTCGTTTGCGATAGTTACACCGTCACCAAACAGCCGCCTGCTTCCGGTAACATCGAGCCAAGCCTCATCAAGTCCGAAGGATTCCACATAATCTGTATAACGGCAGTAAATATCCTTGACATGTTTTGAATACTGATAGTACAGCTCGCGGTGCGGCGGCACAACCACCAGTTCGGGACATTTACGCTTTGCCTGCCAGATAGTTTCAGCTGTAAGGACATTGAATTTCTTGGCAAGTTCATTTTTGGCAAGTATTATTCCGTGACGCATCTCCTCATTGCCACCTACCGCCATAGGCACATTTTTAAGTTCAGGTTTTAATACACATTCCACCGAAGCATAAAAACCGTTACAGTCACAGTGAAGTATTGTTCTGTCCATCAGTTCTGTTTCCTCACAATCGTATAGTCGTCACCCATTCTGAAATAATGACAATTCTCGTTTCCGCCGCGTATAAAACTATACATTTCGTCCTCATCCAAATCCATTACGCATGCGTAGCAGTCATATTCCTCGTCATAATAGTAATTCATACATTCTTCACAGTTACTTTTCACCGAAATCACCTCATACCAATATTTTACCACACACTGCAACCTTTTACAAGCCCAATCATAAACCACAAATTGCATTGACTATTTTTGCCTTTTATTGTATAATAAGACTATAAAATATACTAGCGGGAGGACAATCATTATGAAATTCAAGGAAAATACAGACTATGACTTAATCGGCTTGGGTGAGGTAATGCTTAGACTTTCACCGCCCGACAAGGAAAAAATATCACAAAGTGAAACCTTTGTAAAAAACGCAGGTGGAAGCGAACTGAATGTCGTATCGGGCGCGGCTATGCTCGGTATACGTTCGGCAATTATCACAAAGCTGCCTGAAAATAAAATGGGACACTTCATCCGCAACAAAATCCGTTACGGCAATGTTTCAGACGATTATATTATTTACGACCATTCACCCGAAAAGCGTCTTGGCATTTACTACTATGAAAGCGGCGCATATCCGCGCAAATCGTCGGTTATTTATGACAGAGCAGATTCAAGCGTATGCTCCCTGTCGCTTTCCGAACTGCCTTCTGATATATATGATAAAACAAAAATCTTCCACGTTTCAAGCATTACAATGGCGCTGTCACCGTCGCTTAAAGAAACAACCTTAGAGCTGATAAAACGTTTTAAGGCGGCAGGCGCATATATTTCTTTTGACGTGAATTACCGTGCATCACTATGGAGTGAGGAAGAAGCAAGAAAAGTGGTAGAGTCCATTTTCCCGTATGTTGACTTTCTGTTCGTATCAGAGGAAACCTCGCGCAGAATGTTACAGCGCACAGGTACGCTTGAAGAAATTATGCAGGGTTACGCAAATGATTACGGCTGTACGCTTATTGCTACAACGCGGCGTGAGGTTATAAGTCCCACGCACCACAACTTTAACTCGAAAATGCTGTTTAAGGGCAAATTCTATGAGGAGGAACCCTACAACAACATTGAAGTAATCGACCGCATAGGCTCCGGCGACGCATACCTTGCGGGCGTACTTTACGGTCTTGTGAAATACGGTACTCCCGAACGCGCCATTGAAATCGGTAACGCGCTTTCCGCTGTTAAAAACACTGTACCGGGCGATATGTCTGCAAGCAGTATTGAGGAAATAGAAAGCGTAATAAAGTCTCATAAGGCTACGGGACATCAAGATGAAATGGTAAGATAGGAGTTAAACTATGTTTAGAGAAATGCGCAGAATAAAACAGCTTTTAAACAATGAGGAAGCAGAAGAAATACTTCGCACATGCACATCAGGTACGCTTGCGCTGTCAGGTGACGACGGCTATCCCTATGCAATACCTATGAGCTACGTTTACGCAAACGGTAAAATATATTTCCACAGTGCAGTGTCGGGACATAAAATTGACGCAATACAGCGTTGTGAAAAAGCGTCATTTTGCGTTGTGGCTGAGGATAACATACTTCCCGAGAAATTTACCACTGTATATGTGAGTGTAATCGCTTTCGGTAAAATACGCGTTATTACTGACAACATTGAAAAGAGAAATGCTATTACCCTATTATCGGACAAGTATTCACCCAATCTTGAAGCAGAACGTGAAAAAGAAATTAACCAAAGTTTTGACCGTATGCACATGCTTGAACTCACAATCGAACATCTGACAGGCAAAGAAGGTATTGAGCGTACACGAATCAGAGAAAATAACTAACGGAGGCATTTTTATGATAATACGCAGGGCAGAAGTACGGGATACAGAAAAAATAAAGGACTTATTAAATCAGGTGCTTAATGTCCACCACAGCGGCAGACCCGATTTATTCAAAGCAAACTGCCGAAAATATACGGATGACGAGCTTAAAATACTGATTTTGGATGACAGCCGCCCAATATTTGTCGCCGAGAATAATGACGGTGTGCAGGGCTATGCCTTCTGTATTTTGCAGGAGCATAAGCGCGACAATATTTTAACTGATATTAAAACGCTGTACATAGATGATTTGTGCGTAGACGAAAATGTGCGCGGCAAGCATGTCGGCACTGCTCTTTATGATTTTGTACGCTGCTACGCAAAGGAAACAGGCTGTTATAATCTGACGCTTAATGTGTGGTCGTGCAACACAGGCGCGCAGACGTTTTATGAAAAACAAGGACTTAAACCACAGAAAACCACACTGGAAACAATTTTATAAATTACAAACGGGCAGAATATTATCTGCCCGTTTTTCTATTCCAAAAACTTCGTTATTCTATTTATTATTCCGTCATTCTCTTTATTCCACCGTCTATACATCATATAATTTGTTATATCTGAAAGTATGTCATTTACAAATGCCGTTTTACGATGAACCGTAAGCATAACAAATATAAGTTCATATAGTGAATTTTCCTGAAGATTGATAATAATTTTTTTTATCATATCAGGTGTCATTTGTTCATCATTTGGTGTGCATATAATTCTCCAATAGTTTCTGTTGGCTCTTGACCAATTTAATACCTCTCTTGACCTTTCCTTGTCTTTTTGAACCTCTTTCATTTTTATCTCCTTTCTTTTGCACAAAAAAGTGCGCTGCCCATATTCAGAGCAACGCACATAAACACACTACTCTGACCTGTTTTATTAGCACGTAAAACAAAATACATAAAAACAATCTTAGGCATTAAAATCAGAGAATGTATTTTTCCCAATACATTCCTAAAATTGTTTCTATATAATTCTACGTGCTTTATGTAGTCTATCACAAAATTCTGACATTGTCAATAACAACTTAAAAAGGGGACACTATTTAGTGTCCCCTTTTATTTTTAATCCGTTATTACAACTGCTCTTAAAATACCGCCGCTACTCTTTTTCTCGCTGCTGTGAATAATAACCGCAATGTCCGCATCACCGGAAACATTGCTTACATCAACTTCAATTTTATTTCCCCACCTGCAATCACCTTTAAACTTTTGCTCACCGTTTACAAATACTTCAACTTCATTTCCCATTATCTCGCGGAAAACAATATATTTATCCGTATCATATACGTTTGCAGTTGTTTTATACAGACCGTAACCCTCCGTTCCTTTATACCTGTCCTCATAGTCACCTCCTGCCGTAACTACTGCCCAAGTATTCATATCGTGGTCTTCAATCTTTACATTCGGGTCAGGTCTTTCGCTGAACAATTCAACCGCCTGCCGCCACTTTAAAATATATCTTTCATTCACCGAAGGGACAAAAACAGGTTTAGTGTCCCCATTTATTGAGACAACACTCGCTTTGTCTCCCTCCAATCCGCCTGCTTCGGCATTAAGTGACACTTCTTCGGCTCCGTCCGTCTGCTGTACGATAACCTGACACAGACCGTTAAACAAACGTCTTTCACTTGCCTTATCAGCCTCATGTGAATTTGGGTCACCATTTCCGACACCGATTATTTTACCGCCCTTCGCGGCAAACTTAATCAGATTATCTGCTGTGGGGACACTAAAACCATCTTCATCCTGTACAGAAACATTGAATATGATAGCATCCCCGCATCCGTCATAAACCGTATCACTGCAAGGCGTTACAACAATCCTTTTCGGCTCTCCTGCAGTAGTAACAGTATCGGTGCATACCTCTTTGCCGCCTGTATACCCCACTATTTTTAGTGTCCCTTTTTCGAAGATTACATTCCAATCGGTCATGTCATACTTATCAACCTTCTTACGTCCCAGCGAATTTCCGTTCAGGAACAGTTCAGCCTCCTCACAGTTTGTATATGTCATAACACGAACCTGTTCGCCCCTGTTCCAGTTCCAGTGAGGAAGTATGTGTATAACAGGCTCTTTGGTGAAAAATGCTTTGTTGAGATAATACACATCCTTCTTAAAACCGCATGTATCCATAATACCGAACTGTGTGCTTATGGACGGCCATTCAAACGGCGTCGGCTCTCCGCGATAGTCAAAACCAGTCCAGATAAACAGCCCCATAATATGCTTTCTTGTGTCTACCTGCTTAAATCCGTCACGGTAAGTATTGCCCCATGCCGCCGCCTCGTTGTCATAACAGTCTATAATATGTCTTTCCATATCGGTCTTATACACTCCGCGTGTAGCAAAGGCGCTGTCATTCTCGCTTCCGAGCATTGGCATTGACGGATATTTCTCACGAAAATCATCATATGTATGCGTTATGTAGTTAAATCCCGTTATATCAAGCGCATCACACGCGCCGCCGTCGCTTGTTACACCTGTATTCATCGCGCCCAAAAGGAAACGCGTACTATCAAGCTTCTTAATCTCGCATTGAATCCTTTCGGCAAGCTTCCTGCCTGTTGGCGTACCCTGTAAAGGTTCCTCATTAAACAGCGAATACATAACGACACAGGGATGATTTCTGTCACGCATAACCATATCCCTTACCTGCTTTATACCGTCCGCGCTTGTATTAAAATTACGGTTTTCATCCATAACGAGCATACCATATTTATCGCAGTAATCAAGTATTTCTTTTGACGGATTTCCATGTGCGCAGCGGTATGCATTTGTACCCATTTCCTTTAACAGCTTAATTCTGTATTCATTTACGCTGTCAGGTACGGCAACTCCTACTCCTGCATGGTCCTGATGATTACATGTTCCGTACAGCGGCACGTGTCTTCCGTTAAGGAAAAAGCCGTTATCTGCGTCTATTGAAATTGTACGGAAACCAAATGTATTTATCTGCTTATCTTTAAGTGTTTCACCTTCATAAAGCTCGGACACCATTCTGTATAAATTCGGTGTGTCAATATCCCATAACAACGGACTATACGTCAGAATACTCTGCGCAACCTGAGTCTTACTGCCTCCCGAAATCTTAGAGGATGTTTCGTCTTTACCAACGATATTATCATCCTTATCAAGTATATACGTCTTTAATGTAAATTGTCCTTCATTGTAAGAGGTATTTTCAATAGTTGTATCGGTAACAGCGTCCCATACGTCTGCGCTTTTTTTCTCAGGATGTACAAAAACTCCCCAATGCGCAATATGCAGGGGATTTTTCTTATACAAATTAACATGACGGTAAATTCCTGCTCCCTCGTACCACCAGCCTTCAATAGCCGTTGCATCAACAAATACAACCAAGTCATTTATTTCTTCACCATATACAGCCATATCAGTTGCGTCAACAGTAAAGGAATTATATCCGCAGAAATTTCTGCCTATAACAGAACCATTAAGATACACAGTGGCATGTGAGGATATTCCGCCAAATTCAATTAAAATCTGCTTATTCCTGTCACTCTCGCCAAGCCGGAAGCGTTTTGAATACCACGCCTTGCCTCTCGCTTTATAACCCTGTGACGGTCCCCATTTTTCTTCAAATTTATTATATACCGCCCAATCATGCGGCAAATCAACTGTTTCCCAACTGCTTTTGTCAAAATCAGGCGATGCCGCTCCCAACGCTCCGCCCGCTTTTGATGCCATATAGCTGTCAGTATGTGTTCGCGTTTCGGGGAGTTCAATTTCTCCCAAATAAAATTTCCAACCTCTGTCCAGACTGAATTTCTCCATAACTATCTCCTTTACTGAATATGAAATATCAATGCCGCAATATTAAAATACAAAAACAACGAACAGCAGTCAACTATCGTTGTAATAAGCGGTGTAGCCATAATAGCAGGGTCAAGCCGAACCCTTTTTGCCAGCATGGGCAGCGCCGAACCAATCATTTTTGATATAATAACCGTTGCGACAATCGACAGCGCAATAGTAACCGCAAGCAGAATATTATGTCCGTACACAATGTACACTCGTACACCGTTTACAATCGCCAACACCGAGCATACCAGAATTGATATCCGAAATTCCTTTAAAACCACCTTAAAAAAATCTGAAAAGTGTATCTCATCAAGCGCTATACCGCGTATTATAAGCATAGAGCTTTGAGAACCGCAGTTACCGCCCGTATCCATTATCATTGGCATAAATGACACCAACAGCGGCACTGCCGAATATATCGCATCATATCTGTTCGTGATGAGTTGTGTAACGGTAGCGGAAATCATCAGCACCAAAAGCCAGCCTATTCTGCTTCCTGCATGACGGAATATTCCCGTCTTAAAATATGAATTTTCATTAGGAGCAATTGCCGCCATACGTGTAAAGTCCTCTGTATTTTCCTCTTCGATGACATCCATAGCATCGTCAAACGTAACAATTCCTACAAGGCGGTTATCCCTGTCAACGACGGGAAGCGCAAGCAAATCATACTTACGGAACATATTTCCGACAAGCTCCTGGTCTTCATGTGTATTGACAGATATAATATTTGTTTCCATTATGTCACCGAGCTTTTCGTCCTCATCCGCCATAAACAAATCCTTGACAGTAACAACACCTGTAAGACGCCTGTTCTCGGTCACGTAACAGGTATAAATAGTTTCCTTATTGACTCCCACGCGTCTTATTTTATCAAATGCTTCCGATACTGTCATATCCTTATGCAGACTGACATATTCAATTGTCATTATACTGCCTGCGCTGTCACGCGGATAGCGTAAAATCTCGTTTATCGCTTTTCTTTCACCCGTGCTTGAATGTTTCAATATTCGGGATACGACGTTAGCAGGCAATTCCTCTATCAGGTCAACCGTATCATCAATGAATAGTTCGAGAATTTCACTAAGCTCTTTATCTGTAAACATATTTATTAAATGACGGCGCATATCACCGTCCATATATGCGAAAACCTCTGCGGCAATATCTTTTGGAAGCAGGCGGAATAAAATCATAAATTCGGTTTTTTCCTCAAAATCCTCTCCAAAAAGCTCATCAAAAAGTACCGCTAAATCGGCAGGGTTTTCGTTGCTCACCATAGTCTTTACTTCGGAAAATTGTTTTTCCTTCAAAAGACGGTCTATGTCTTGTAACATTCCCTCCATAGCGGTACCTCCTTGTAAGATTTATCAGTCCACCTTAAAATTTTCGGGTTTTGTGTCCCTGTATCCAAACGCATACAATATAGCCTCAGCCGTACGCCGCGACGCTTCCCCGTCACCGTAAGGATTGGCAGCATGCGCCATTTTATTATACGCATCTTTATCGTCAAGAAGCTCCTTCGCGAGACGCACAATATCATTCTTGTCTACGCCTGCAATTTTAACTGTTCCTGCCTTAACTGCCTCAGGACGTTCGGTTTCACGTCTTAAGACAAGCACAGGCTTTGCAAGCGCAGGCGCTTCCTCCTGTATACCGCCCGAATCGGTCATAACCATAAACGAACGCGCCATTGCATTATGCAGTTCTTCAACGTCTATCGGATCAATAAGATGAACTCTGTCAAGGTCACCCAATATACTAAACACAATTTCACGCACAGCAGGATTAAGGTGAACGGGATATACAAGCTCCGCATCCTTATATTCCGCAACTATCTCCTTTAATGCGTTGCATATATTTTCAAGCGGCTCACCAAGATTTTCGCGTCTGTGAGCTGTCACTATAATAACCCGCTTCTTCTCAAAGTCAAGAGATTTAAGACATTTGTCCTTAAACTTGTAATCATCGCGAACTGTGGTTTTAAGCGCATCAATAACGGTGTTTCCCGTTATATAAATTATATCGTCCGATACATTTTCTTTAAGCAAATTCTGCCTGTTCTGCTCTGTCGGCGAGAAATTCAAATCGGCAATTCTGCCCGTAAGCTGTCGGTTCATTTCCTCAGGAAACGGAGAATATTTATCGTACGTTCTCAGTCCGGCTTCGACATGACCCACCTTAACCTGATTATAAAAAGCGGCGAGAGCTGCAACAAAGCTTGTAGACGTATCACCGTGTACAAGAACAATATCAGGCTGTTCCTTTTTTATAACCTCATCCAGTCCTTCAAGCACACGCGCCGTAATTCCGACAAGCGTCTGACGTTCCTTCATTATATCAAGGTCATAATCGGGAGTAATCCCGAATATTTCAAGGACCTGGTCAAGCATTTGTCTGTGCTGAGCCGTCACGCATACAATGGATTGTATATCATCATATTTTTTTAATTCAAGCGCAAGCGGCGCCATTTTTATCGCCTCCGGTCTTGTACCGAAAACTGTCATAACTTTTAGTTTCTTCACTTCTCCTCTGCCTCCTTTTCCTCAATCTGCTGTTCTCTGTGTTCATGCGAATGAGCGTAGGTATTTCTCAATAAACCGCCTATTAAAAGCAATATAATCATTGCTATTACAACCAGCAAGGCTCTTAACACACCGCTTTCCGCCAAAAGCACCGCCGTTATTCCAAGCACGCCGCTTATAGCGTACAGAATAAATACTGTTTGTTTCTGTGAGAAGCCCATATCAACAAGCCTATGATGCAAATGGCCTCTGTCTGCCTTCATTGGACTTTCACCTCTTAAAATTCTGCGTATCATTGCAAATGAAGCGTCAAACAGCGGAAGTCCGAGTATAAGCAGAGGTACAGCAAACGAAATTACAGCATAGCTTTTAAACACGCCCTGTATAGACAATGTTGCAAGCATAAATCCTAAAAATGTCGAACCTGTATCACCCATAAATATCTTTGCAGGATTGAAGTTAAACGGCAAAAAGCCGAAGCATGAACCCATAAGCGCAATTCCTAAAATGGCTATCGGATATTCTCCCACTCGTATGGATATAAACACAAGCGATACCGACATTATTGCGCTTACGCCTGCCGCAAGACCGTCAAGACCATCAATGAAATTTACAGCATTTGTTATAAATACTATCCAGATTACCGTCAGCACTACCGACAGCCATTCGGGAAGTACCCAGTATGGATTATCGCTTAAAAAGTTTGGATTGGTGAAAACATCAATCTTTATATCACCGACAAAAATAACTATAAGCGCCGCCGCAATCTGAACAAGAAATTTCAGCTTTGCAGGCAAATCCTTGCAGTCATCTATAAATCCCATGACAACTATAATTGCCAAAGCCATAAACATGCCCGTAGTCTGACGGCTCGCAAAAGTATACTGCGACCAAAACTGCGAATCACCGCTTATTTTTGAAAATATCATAATCGTTGCAATAGGAACAACGAAGCCGAATACCATTGCAAGTCCGCCTATGCGAGGTATAGGTTTTTTGTGCATACGTCTTGCGTCTTTTGGTTTATCAACCGCTCCTTCTCCTATTTTAAATGCAATTTTTCTTGCATTGGGTGTTGCTACAAATGTGAATATAAATGCCGATACAAATGTAAAAATCATCAGTATCGCAAAACTTCCTGTATTCATATTACTCCTCTTTTCTGCTGTTTATATGACAAAGCCTACCTTTTTATAAACTTTGTTAAGTGTTCTCTGCGAAATATGCCGCGCGCTTTCAGCGCCTTTGGCGCATATATCCGTAAGATACTGCTTATCAGACATTAAACGGTCAAATTCAGCGCGTATGGGACGCATTGTTTCCACTACTGCCTCAGCTACGTCCGACTTAAAATCTCCATAACCCTTACCGGCATAATCCTTTGCAATATCATCAATTGCCCGTCCCGTTACGGCAGACATAATGCTTAAAAGATTATTTATTCCTGCTTTTGTATCGTCACCTTCGCGGTACTCTACTATGCCCTCGCTGTCTGTAACAGCGCTCTTTATCTTCTTTGCTATTACGTTCATGTCGTCAAGCATTGAAATATATGCCTTCGGATTAGGGTCGGATTTTGACATTTTCTTTGTCGGCTCCTGGAGACTCATAATATTTGCGCCCACCTTAGGAAGCATTCCTTCAGGAATTTTAAATACATCGCCGTATATCGAATTAAATCTCTGCGCTATATCACGGCAAATCTCAATATGCTGCATCTGGTCTTTTCCTACCGGTACATAATCAGTCTGGTAAAGCAGTATATCAGCCGCCATTAAAACGGGATATGTAAACAGACCCGCATTTATATTCTCAGCATGACGCGAGGATTTATCCTTAAACTGAGTCATTCTCTGAAGCTCTCCCATATAGGTATAACAGTTCAATATCCATGCAAGTTCTGCATGATTCGGGTTATGCGACTGTATAAAGAATATGTTCTCTTCAGGGTCGATGCCGCATGCAATGTAAAGCGCCAAAAGCTCTAAAGTTCTGCGTCTTAATTCAGAAGGCGTCTGACGTACCGTAATTGTGTGCATATCCATCATCGCATAAATACAGCGGTAATCGTTCTGCAAGCCTACCCACTGGCGCAGTGCGCCGAGATAATTTCCCAGTGTCAGCGTACCTGATGGCTGTACACCCGAAAATATGATTTTTTTATCGTCCATTTAATTTCATTCCTTTCAGTATTAAAGCATTTCCGTCAAGACTTCACCCAGACGCTTAACGCCCTCCTCGATGTTTTCAATCGTTGCCGATGAATAATTAAGTCTGAACATGTTTGACGGCGCAAAAATATCAGTGGCAAAATTAGAGCCAGGTACAATTGCAACCTTCTTTTCAAGACAACGGTCTACTACCGGTGTAATATCCGTAATTGTCGGACACTCACACCAAAGGAATATTCCGCCCTGAGGTACCACCCACTTAACCTTGCCTTTAGGGAAATACTTCTCCATTGCGTCCGTCATCGCTTTGCATTTTCTTCCGTACAACTCCCTGTTCTTTTCTATATAATCGTCAATGTTATATTTCTTCATAAATTCCACACACATAAGCTGTGTAAGCATAGGTGTATGAACGTCATTGACCTGCTTCAGCATTTCAATCTTTTCTGCAAGCGGTGCAGGAGCAATAATATATCCAAGACGCAGTCCCGGTGACAAAATCTTTGAGAAAGAGCCTTCATAAATTACTCTGCCTTCTGTATCAAGTGATTTTATCGTAGGCACATCCTCTCCTGAGAAACGCAAGTCACCGTATGGATTATCCTCCAGTATAAGCACATCATACTTTGAGGCAAGCTCCAGCATGCGCTTTCTCTTTTCAAGCGGCATTGTTGTTCCTGTCGGGTTCTGGAAGGTCGGAATAGTGTAAATAAGCTTTACTCCGTCGTTATTTTTAAGAGCATTTTCAAGTTCGTCCATGCTCATACCATCGTCCTCAACCCTTACGCCAACAAGCTGTGACTCATACGTTCTGAATGCATTAAGACTGCCGATAAAGCTCGGACTTTCAACTATAATCTTATCGCCCTTGTTTATAACGGACTTTGCAGTAAGGTCAATACCCTGATTTGCGCCTGTCATAATTAAAACAACATCGCCGTCATGTACTGAATTTACTTTTGCCGCTCTCTCTCTTGCACAGTCGCGCATTTTAGGATAACCGTCCGTTGTGCCGTACTGCAACGCAAGTGTCGGACTTGTCATAAGAATTTTACCCGCAATTTTAGAAAGCTCGTCACCCGGAAACAATTCTGCCGCAGGGTTTCCGCCTGCAAGAGATATAATTTCGGGGTCAGCCATACGCTTAAACATCTCACGTATCGCACTTCCTTTCATTGTCTTTACTCTGTCTGCCATATATTTTGTATATTCTCTCATTCTTGTATCTCCTCACAGTATTATTATTTGTTTATCTTTTTCCAGCTGTCTTTCAGCGCAACCGTTCTGTTAAATACAGGCATTTCAGGTGTTGAGTCAGGGTCAACACAGAAATAACCCAGACGCAGGAACTGGAATTTATCACCCACGCTCAAATTCGTAAGATTACTTTCAAGCTTGGCATTCCTTAATACAACCATAGATTCGGGATTAAGATTATCCGTAAAATCATTTACACCGCTTTCATCAGACGGATTTTCAACCGTAAATAATCTGTCATACAGACGTACCTCCGCATCAATTGCATGCGATGCGCTTACAAAGTGAATTGTACCCTTTACCTTTCTTCCGTCAGGCGCGTCACCGCCGCGCGTTTCTGGGTCATAGGTACAGTGAACTGCTGTTATATTACCGTTTTCATCCTTGTCACAGCCAGTACATGTTACATAATACGCGCCCTTCAATCGTACTTCACGTCCCGGCGACAGTCTGAAATACTTTTTAGGAGCGTCCTCCATAAAGTCGTCCTCTTCAATATAAAGCTCACGCGAAAATTCAACTGTACGCTTTCCAAGTTCGGGATTTTCTGGATTTACCTCAACTTCTATTTCCTCAACCTGTCCTTCGGGATAGTTGTCAATAATCAGCTTTATCGGTCTTAAAACAGCCATTGCGCGCGGAGCATTTTTATTTAAGTCCTCGCGTATACATGCTTCCAGAAGTGCAAAATCAACCACACTGTTTGCCCTTGCAACGCCTATTCTTTCACAGAAATCACGTATTGCCTCAGCTGTATATCCGCGCCTGCGCATACCGCACAGCGTTGACATTCTCGGGTCGTCCCAACCTGATACAATACCGTCCTTTACAAGCCTTAAACAGCGTCTTTTGCTTGTAAGTGTATAGTTTAAATTCATTCTTGCAAATTCAATCTGCCTTGATGGCTGCGCATAGCCAACCTCTTTTAACACCCAGTCATAAAGAGGACGGTGGTCCTCAAATTCAAGTGAACATAGAGAATGTGTAACCCCCTCAACCGTATCTGAAATCGGATGAGCAAAATCATACATCGGGTAAACCAACCACTTATCACCCGTTCTGTGATGATGCGCGCGCAAAATTCTGTAAATAATCGGATCACGCATATTGAGATTGGGTGAAGCCATATCAATCTTGGCGCGAAGCACCTTTGAGCCGTCCGGGAACTCTCCGTTTGTCATACGCTCAAACAAATCAAGATTTTCCTCAACGCTTCTGTCACGGTACGGACTGTTTTTACCCGGACTTGTCAGCGTACCTCGATATTCGCGTATTTCGTCAGGCGTCAAATCGCATACATACGCCTTGCCTTTTTTTATAAGCTTAATTGCGGCTTCATAAATATCATCAAAATAATCGGATGCGTAAAGTACCTTGTCCCACTTGAAACCCAGCCATTTTATATCCTCCATTATAGCGTCAACGTATTCAGTATCCTCCTTTGTGGGGTTGGTGTCATCAAGACGCAGATTACATTTTCCGCCATATTTCTGAGCCATGCCGAAATCAATGCTTATAGCCTTCGCATGACCGATGTGGAGATAGCCGTTAGGCTCAGGCGGAAAACGTGTCTGCACATGGTCGTAAACCTTTTCCTCAAGGTCTTTGTCTATTGCTTCCTCTATAAAATTTTTACTGATTATTTCGTCCATTTTATCTTATCCTTTCAAAATTTCTATTGCGCTGTCCAATCTGCTGATAACCTCGTCCCTGCCAAGTGTCTGCAAAATCTCATACAAATCAGGTGTATTGCGTCTGCCCGTAACTGCAGAGCGGATAATTCCCGCAACATCGCCGACATGACCTTTAAAATCATCTGGATTTTTCTTGTATTCCTTAGGAGCCTTCGCATATCCGAGTTTTACCGCCATTTCACGTACCTGAGGAAACCACTCCTCAGCCGAAGCATTTTCATCATAAATATCTTTATACTGCTCAATAATTTCAATCATATCATCTTTTGACAGATTATCGGCAAAATCACGTTTTCCATCCCAAAGTTCCGAATAGAAATAAGAAACATACTCCTCAACATCGGACCATTTTGCTATATCCTTACGCGGCTTTGCATTGCCGCGTTCAATTGCAAATATCGCCTTTGCATATTCCTCATCATCACAAAGGAGCTTATAAAGACGCTCATTATTCTCCTTTGCCCAGTCTGTTACCATATCATAAACTTCCTCTGCACTGAGCTTACAGATATAATTCTTGCTTATATCAGAAAGCTTTACTATATCAAAAAGCGCGCCTGCCTTGCTCATTTTTGAGAATGTAAACTTAAAGTCATCTATACTGCTTTCCGGATTTGCAAGCCGCCAATCCTCATAATTTGAATTTGCAAGCGTCATCATATATTCCCATACTGCGCCTTCGGGATATCCTGCTTCACTGTAAAAGCTTACCGCCGCTTCAGGGTCTTTGCGCTTCGATAGCTTTCTCTTTCCGCCGTTTTCCTCCTTCATAATCGGAGATATATGGACGTATTTAGGCGCTTTAAAGCCACAGAGATAAAAAAGCTGTAAATGTATCGGAACTGATGATATCCATTCATCACCGCGTATAACATGTGTTGTACGCATTAAATGGTCGTCAACAACATGCGCAAAGTGATATGTAGGAGTTCCGTCCTTTTTCAAAAGCACAACATCAAGTATATTCTCGGGCATTTCTATTTCACCCTTAATTCCATCTTTGAATTTTATTCTGCTATCTTCTTTTCCCGGAGAAAGCAGGCGTACAACATATTCATCACCGTTTTTAATGCGTTTTTCCGCTTCCTCAAAAGTAATGCCCCTGTATTTTGCAAATTCACCGTAAATACCGGGCAGAAGTTTTTCTTTTTCCTGCTTCTCACGTATTGCTGCCAACTCATCCTCAGTCATAAAACATGGATATGCCAGTCCCTTTTCAACCAACGCTTTTACAAATGCCTGATAAATTTCCGTTCTCTTACTCTGTGTATACGGTCCGTAAACGCCTTTTTCTTCAGTTTCAGAATGCATACCCTCGTCAAACTCAATACCGAAATCCTCAAATCCTTTTACGATAAGGCTTACACCGTTTTCAACTTCACGTTTTTTATCGGTATCTTCAATTCTCAAATAAAAAATTCCGTCGGTCGATTTCGCCGCTGTCTTTCCAATAAAAGATGCAAACAAGCCGCCGAAATGCAAAAAGCCTGTCGGACTTGGCGCAAAACGAGTTACAACCGCGCCTTCATTTAAATTCCTTTCAGGATACAGTTCTTCATAATCCTCCGGTGTTTTTGTTATACTGCCGAATAAAAGCTCAGCCATTTGTTTATTACTATCCATTACTTTAATTATTCCTTTCATAATATAACTATTCTATTATATTATAACTAAAATCCTGTCTAATATCAATGCTTTTTTGGAATTTTTTCGTAAAGTATGAAAATTATTGATTAAGAATGACAAATTATTTTTCTGCATAAGCTATAATAAAGAGGTGAATTTAATATGTGGAAAAAGGTTAAACCTTATATAATTTCAATACTTATTGCACTGGGAATAGGCGGACTCTCCGCGTTTCTTACCCGAAACAGCATGGAGGTTTATAAAAATATAAATCAGCCTCCCCTTACTCCGCCTATGATTTTATTTCCTATTGTATGGTCAGTGCTTTTTATACTCATGGGAATCAGCAGCGCCATTATATATACAAAACGAAGCATAAATCCAAGAGAAGCCCTGAGTGGTCTGATAATCTACGGGCTTCAGCTCATTGTTAATTTTTTCTGGAGCATAATATTTTTCAACATGCAGGCATATCTGTTTGCTTTTATATGGCTTCTGCTTTTATTGGTATTGATTGTAATAATGATATTACAATTCAGAAAAATCAGTCCTTTGGCAGCATATCTCCAGATACCGTATCTTTTATGGGTAACCTTTGCAGGCTATCTGAATTTTATGATATTCATGCTTAACTAAAAAAGAACGCCTCAGGCGTTCTTTTCTAATATGTATTTTAATATCCAAGCTTTTCGGGAACAAGAACAATAGTAATTCGTCCGGGAAAATAGTGACAACCATCAACAATGCTTGTAACATTACATACTCTTGCCTGACAGTGACAATCGGTACATTGCATATTATCATCGGTTGCGCATGGCGTTTTATGAGTAATGCGTCTTGCATTCATAGGCGCAATTGACTTGGCGCGTTTAATTCCTTCTTCAACAGTCTCAACAATCTTGTTTGCTCCTGCAACTATAATTACCTTCTTTGGTCCGAACACAATCTGACTGGTACGGTTGCCTGTACAGTCTATATTTACAAGCTGACCGCCCATTGTGACAGCATTTGTGCTTGATACAAACACATCGGCATTATATCCCTCTCTGTACTTATCCAGCATTGCTTCAAAATTCGGTGTATTATAACGGTCAATAAATTTATACTTATCACTTCTTATTTCATCAAGAATACCCGTTTCATTAAGCGTTACACTTCCTCCTACCGCGATAATCGAGCCTTCGGGTATCATATCCATAACTATACGCTTTGCGTCCTCCTTATCCTTTGCCATAACTGCGCCGAATTCTCTTTCCTCTAGCACCTTTATAAGGTCGGCAATTTTTCTTTCATAAGCCCATTTTTGTACTGCGTCCATAACTTTCTCCTCCTTGTTTTTTATTTTATTATAAACTATTTTTCAGCATTTTGCAATTCTTTTATAACATAAATCAGATTACTTACCGTATTCAATATATTTTTATAATCGCCTTTCAGAGCATAGCTTACTATGGGTTTTTCGTCCGATAAAAGCTTTATTCGCTTAGGATATGTTCTGTCCAGCCCCATAATCAGATTTGCATCTATAAATTCTTCATGGAATTTCAGCAGCAAGCTGTCACCGCTTTGTGTTATTTCAAAAATACCCGCATTCTTTGCCGGCGATTTCAACGCTGCAACATCAATAATATTCTGAACAGCCTTCGGAATATCTCCGAAACGGTCTATAAGCTCATCTTCAATCTCAAACTTATCATCTTCCGTTTCAACTGCTGCAATTTTTTTATATATGTCTATCCTCTGATTATGATTTTTGATATAGATTTCGGGAAGGTAAGCGTCAATATTTATATCAACCGAAACCTCTGTTTCTTCCTCCACCTTAAGTCCCTGCGCCTCCTGCACGCTTTCTTTTAACAGCTTGCAGTACATATCGTAACCCACCGCATCCATATGCCCATGCTGTTCGGGTCCTAAAATATTTCCTGCTCCGCGTATTTCAAGGTCGCGCATAGCAATTTTAAAGCCTGAGCCAAACTCGGTAAATTCTTTTACGGCGCGCAGTCTTTTTGATGCAACCTCTGACAGAATTTTATCCTTGTGATACGTAAGATACGCATACGCCGCTCTGTTTGAACGTCCCACGCGTCCGCGAAGCTGATAAAGCTGCGCCAGACCCATTTTATCGGCATCCTCTATAATAATCGTATTTGCATTGGGAATATCAAGTCCGGTTTCAATTATCGTCGTGCATACGAGAACATCTGTTTTGCCGTTTACCATATCATACATAATGTCCTCAAGCTCATCTTCTTTCATTTTGCCATGTCCTACCGCAACCGTTATGTCAGGAAACTGTGACCTTATCCATTCAGCTTTACGGTGTATTCCCTGAACACGGTTATAAAGATAAAATACCTGACCGCCTCTGGAAATCTCATTTCTGATTGCATCTGCAATTACAGCAGGATTATCCTCAAGAACATATGTCTGCACGGGATAGCGGTTTTCAGGCGGTTCTGTAAGTACGCTCATATCCCTTACACCCGTCATAGCCATATGCAGTGTGCGCGGTATTGGCGTTGCGGTCATGGTAAGTACATCCACATTTTGTTTCAATTCCTTTAACCGCTCCTTGTGAGCAACACCGAAACGCTGTTCCTCATCAATTATAAGAAGTCCCAAATCCTTAAATTCCAAATCCTTTGACAATATTCTGTGCGTACCGATTATTATATCTATTTCACCTGTTTTAACCTGCTTTAAAATGCGTTTTTGTTCAGCCGCTGTCCTGAAACGGGACAGCATTTCAACCTTTATCGGAAAATTCTCCATACGCTTTAAAAAGGTTTCATAATGCTGCATTGCAAGTATTGTTGTAGGGCAAAGATACGCTGCCTGTTTGGAGTCACTGACTGCCTTAAATGCAGCCCTCAGGGCGACCTCCGTCTTGCCGAAACCGACATCGCCGCACAGTAGTCTGTCCATAGGCTTAGTACTTTCCATATCCGCCTTAACCTCTTCAATTGACCGAAGCTGGTCATCTGTTTCGCGATAGTCAAACGTATCCTCAAAATCACGCTGCCATATAGTATCCTCGCTGTACGCAAAACCCTTTACCCTTTCCCTTTCGGCATACAGTTCAACAAGCTTTCTTGCAAGCTCCGCCGTAGACTGTTTTACACGCTGTTTTGTCTTGCTCCAGTCGCTTCCTCCCAAACGGTTAAGCTTTAGCTTTCTGTCAGCATTTCCGACATACTTATACAACAGATTAAGCTGGTCAATAGGTATATACAATATGTCCGTACCCTGATACTGTATTTTTAAATAATCCTTCGTCACACCGCTTACAGACATTTTCTGCGTACCCATATACTGACCTATTCCGTGCGTCTGATGTACCACATAATCGCCTGCGCTTATATCATTATAGCTTTTAATTCTGTTTGCATTTTCAACCTTACGTTTTCTTCGGCTCTTTTTAGTTTCAAATATTTCACGGTCGCTTACAAGCACAAAACCCATTTCTGGATATTCAAAACCTTTATTAAGCTCGCCGCGTATAATAACGGTTTCACCCTTATTGAAGCTCACACCGTTGTCTTTTGGGTCAGCAAAAATAAACCTTGCCCGTATCCCCTTATCCACAAGCGTCCCTGCAAGGTTTTCACCGCGTCCGCGCGAGGTACATAAAATAACAACCGTATCCTCAAATCCTCATACAGATATTCAATTTTTCCGTGAAACGACACGGTAGTTTTTGTAATAAAGGTTTCAAGATGCTTATACTTAAAATCTGTATTTGAATGTGACAGCGTATCAAGCGATATAAGCTTTTTTTTGCTCATATCCCCGACTGTTTCCGAATAATCACGATAAAACTGTTCTTTATTTGACGCAAGTATTCTCTTTTCCTTAAGCTCTGTAATCTGTTCGCCCTTTTCCCATTCAAACGTACGTCCGCGCTCACAAATACGCTTCGGGTCTATAATAAACACAAGGTCATTATCAGAAAAATAATCAAGAACCGACGGGATTTTATCATATATAAACGACACATATTTATCAATTGACGGGAAGTACCTGAACTCCTTAAAGCTCTCTATATCCGCCTGTGACGTTTCAATAAATACACTTTCATCAGTCTTTTTACACTTTGCGCTTCGTATACGTTTTTCGATTTTCTCAATTATCTCATCACGCTTTTTGTCCGTTATAACCGCTTCGCATACAGGCGCAATATATGCAGTATCAACCTTATCCAGTGAACGCTGGGTATAGGTATCAAACTCACGTATTGAATCTGTTTCATCATCAAAAAATTCAATCCTGTACGGGTTCTGGCTATCCGGTGGAAATATATCCAGTATTCCGCCACGAAGCGCAAATTGTCCCGCGCCCTCTACGCTGTCCTCACGCGAGTAACCCATTACGATAAGCTGCTCCGTAAGCGCAACAAGGTCAAAACGTCTGCCAACCTCAAATTCAACGCTCATATCCAGAAGTGTTTTTTTGTCAAGGGTATACTGCAAAACAGCGTCAAGACTTGTAACAACAATATAATTTCCGCCCGAAGCAAGCTTCTGTATTACAGAAATTCTCGTATGCTCATTCTGATGTCCTGAAGTTTCTATGTTGTAAAATACATATTCCTTTGCAGGAAAATACAGCACATTTTCACTGTAAATTTCCATATCGCCAAAGAGCTTACGCGCTTCCATGTCGCTGTAACACACAACAAGCGCGCCCGACTTATTTTCACGGCTGAGCGCGTAAATAAGCTGACTGTGCGCCGTTTCAACTATACCTGCCACCGAAACAGGGGTATTATTCAGATTTTCAACAATGCCTTTATAAGGCTTATAATCCTGTAAAATATCAGAAAAATTCATTTTCCTCTCCACTATTTAGCGTTATACTTATTCATGGCGCTATCTGCGCCGTTTTTGATTATTTCACTTACCGAACGTTCTGCCTTTTTAATGGCGTCCTCCATCACAGGTATTTCATCCTTTGTAAAGTGTCCTAGTACAAAATCAGCAAGGTCATAATCCTCATGCTTCGGCGCTCCCACACCCATTTTAACACGGGGAAATGCATCGGAATTAAGGCGGTATATTATAGACTTAAGCCCATTATGTCCGCCTGCGCTCCCCTTTTTCCTTACACGTATTCTTCCCGTATCAAGAGAAATATCATCATTTATTACAATTATATTTTCAGGAGGTATTTTGTAGAACTTCGCCATTTCCGCTACGCTGTCGCCGCTTAAGTTCATATATGTCTGCGGTTTCACAAGGTATACCCTTTCACCGCCGATTGTACATTCTCCGTATACAGCCTTAAATTTGAGTTTAGTCATACGCGCGCCGTATTTTTCCGCTATATAGTCAATTGTGTGAAAACCTATGTTGTGACGCGTCATATCATACTGTTTTCCCGGATTTCCGAGTCCGACTATAAGATACATGGGCATTATCTCCTTCCAACGCTGACACAAACCGCAAGCAGTTTGTCCGCTGCAGCTCTCAAGCGAATTGTTGTCCTCTTTGCGTGTAAAAAAGGCAGATTTTTTTATCTGCCCCAAAACTTTTTTTAACATACTTATCAACTCTCTGTATATTTTATTCAGCCTTTCTTTTATCCTTCCAGCCTTGTTTGTTTACCTGTCTTGCTCTCGCAATTGACAAATTATCCTCCGGAATATCATCCGTAATTGTCGAGCCTGCTGCAATGTATGCGCCGTCCCCGACATTTACTGGTGAAACAAGATTTGTATTACAGCCGATAAAGCAGTTATCACCGATTGTAGTTCTGTGCTTTTTCTTACCGTCATAATTTACGGTAACAGTTCCGCAGCCAAAGTTTACACCCTTTCCAACATCGCTGTCACCAATATATGTAAGATGAGAAATTTTTGTTCCGTCTCCTATTGCCGAATTTTTAAGTTCAACAAAATCTCCAACCTTAACATCACTGCCTACTGTACAGTCGGGTCTTATATATGCAAACGGTCCGACATGCGTTCCACTTCCTACGTGTGATTTTATTATTACTGAACTTAAAATATCCACATTATCATCTATCATCGCTTCCTGAAGCATGCTTCCCGAACCGATTACACAGCCTGAACTGATTTTTGTACCGCTTTTTATTGTTACATTCGGGCAAATCTCGGTATCACTGCCGATTTCCACACCATCTTCAATATAAATGCTTTCAGGGATACGCATGGTAACGCCATTTCTCATATGCGCCTTATTTATTCTCATCCGCATAATTGCCTCTGCCTCACTAAGCTGAACACGGTCGTTTATACCGCTTATCTCATAATTATCCTCAATCGCGTAACCGCCTACTTTTTTACCTGCATTAAGCAATATTTCAAGCGTATCGGTAAGGTAGTATTCTCCCTGCGCATTATTCGGTGTAAGCTTTTCAAGCGCATACACGAGCGACTGCGCGTCAAATACATACATTCCCGAATTAACTTCCCTGATTTGTTTTTCCGCATCTGTCGCGTCCTTTTGCTCCACAATTTTAAGTACGCCGCCGTTACTGCCCCGCACAATTCTGCCATAGCCTGTCGCATCGGGAAGTACGGCTGTAATAACAGTCGCCTGCTCACAGTGTTCCTTATGGTATGCCACTGCTTTCTGAATTGTTTCTGCTTTTATAAGCGGTGTATCGCCGTTTAAAATCACAACGCTTCCTTTTACATTCTTTATAAAATCAGCCGCCTGCATCACTGCATGACCTGTTCCTTTTTGCTCCGACTGCACTGCATATTCGCACATACCGCCGAGTACCTCACGTACTGTTTCCGCCTTATGACCGATAACAGCGCATACATCGTCTGCACCGGCTGCTTTAGATGCGTCAATAACCCATTTACACAGCGGCTTTCCGCATATCTCGTGAAGCACCTTAGGCTTCTCGGATTTCATTCTCGTACCCATGCCTGCGGCTAATATTACACTTGAAAAACTCATATTTCAACCTCCATATTTTTAACCGTTTCAATATCTTTATTTATCTGTTCAACCAGCTTTTCCACGCTGTCAAATTTTATTGTATCACGCAAACGCTTTAAAAAGCATACTCTGACATATTCATTGTAAATATCTCCTGAAAAATCAAGAATATGACTTTCTATTGTTCTCTCCTTCGCGTTAAACGTAGGATTTTTTCCTATATTTACAACGCTCCTGTATCCGCGTTCCCCGACATATGTAATACCTGCATAGACACCGTCGCACGGAAGCGCCATATTATCATCATACTCGATATTGGCTGTTCGCACGCCCATTTTTCTGCCGTTCTGCTTACCCTGTTCAACCTTACCTTCAATGCAGTATTCACGTCCGAGAAAACGCTGCGCGCTCTCCATATTTCCTGTCTTTACAAGATGTCTTATATATGTACTCGCTACTATTTTCCCGTCAATTTTCACTGCATCGGTAACAAAAACCTCAAACCCGTACTTTTCGCCGAATTGTCTGAGCATATTAACATCGCCCTGTGCCTTGTGTCCGAAGCTGTAATCATAACCGACGCAAACTGCCTTTACATGAAGCTTATTCACAAGGTATTCTATAAATTCCAAAGGACTTTTCTGCATAAATTCCTTGTCGAACCGTTCCATATACACAAAATCCAAATTTTCGTTTTCCAGCAGTTCAAGCTTCAGGCGGTTTGGAGTTATCAGGTCAATTTTACCCTGTGTAAGTTCTTTTGTATTTTCATCAAACAGTAAAATTCCGCTTTTAAGACTATGTTCCTTTGCATATTGTATTCCGCTTCGTATAATTGTCATGTGGGCAACGTGAAGCCCGTCAAAGTTACCGAGCGCAACTACCGTACCGTCATAACCGGCTTGGTTTCTTATTACCTCCATCACGTTCCCCTCCTTATTTTAGTTCCAGAATGACTTTAAAAGCGTTAATCTTCCGTCTTTTATTTCAGATATACACAAAAATCTGTCGTCCTCATCATATACGCGATAGGTTTGTCCTTCAATACCCCTTGTATATGTCATTCTGACACCGTTCACAACACTTTTAACCTGTTTTTCGTTAAGGACTATAAACGGATATTCCATAAACATTTTATCCACCGGCAAAAGGAATTTTTCAACGCCTTCTTTTTCGAGTTCCTCAAGCGTATGACTTTTATTTATTGAAAAACAACCTGTTTTAGTTCGTCTTAACGTATTCATATAGGCGCCTGTATTAAGTTTTTTACCTATGTCCTCACAAAGTGTTCTTATGTACGTACCCTTTGAACACGAAGCCTCTATTGTTACATGCGTACCGTTAATTTCAAGAACTTCAATTGAATTTATCGTTACGCGCCTGCTTTTACGCTCTACTTCAATTCCCTTGCGCGCAAGCTCATAGAGTTTTTTTCCGTTCTGCTTTACAGCAGAATACATAGGCGGTATCTGTTCAATTTCACCCTCAAACGAAGCAACTGCCTCACGTATTTCCGTTTCGGCACAGTTTACCTCACATTCTGTAAGTACGTTTCCCTCTGCGTCCTGAGTGTCGGTAGTTTTACCAAGTATCAGTTCAGCAATATACGTTTTATCGGACAACGTAAGCATATCCGCCGCCTTTGTCGCATTCCCTACACACACAGGCAAAACACCTGTTGCCATAGGGTCAAGCGTACCTGTGTGTCCGACTTTTTTTATTCCCGTAAGACGTCTTACCTCATACACTATATCATGCGATGTACGTCCCGCAGGCTTATCTATTATAATTATACCATTCATTTCGCTTCCTCTAATGCTTTTTTACATTCTTTAACAACTGATTTAAGCGCTTCATCTGCCGTATTACATTTAAGTGTTGCACCTGCTGCTTTTATATGTCCGCCGCCGCCGAATTTCATAGCGACCTCCGCAACGTCTGCATCGCCGTTTGAACGCAGATTTAAACGGAAACCCGTTTCAATATGCTTTATACATACCGCAATCTCCGTACCCTCAATTCTGCGCGGAATATCCACAAGATTAGGAATATCCTCCTTATGTATCCCATATTTTTCACCGGCATTTTCATCTGTTACCACAATTTTAATTTTTCCGTCAGCATAGGACTGAATATTCTCCGTTATCTCAGCTTTAAACCTTGCCGCCTCAAGTGTTTCACTGTCAAACAAAAGCCTTGCCGCCTCAGCATGGTCAAACCCGTATTCCAACAGTGACGCTGCGGTACGCATTGTTTTAGGTGTTACATTACTATACTTGAAACAGCCTGTATCAGAGCATATAGCCGTATACAAATCACACGCTATATCAGGATTAAGCTTAACACCCATTTTAATAAAGAGGTCAAATAAAATCTCACTTGTCGCCGCTGCCTTACCGTCAACATAATTTGCATCGGCAAAAAGGGTATTTGTAAAATGGTGGTCTATATTAACCGTATTCCCTATTTCATTAAACATGGCTTTGCGCTCGGCAAGGCGGTCTAAATCACCGCAGTCAAGGCATACGCAAAGGTCGTGATTATGCTTTATTCCCTCGCTGTACATCACATAATCACTTCCTATAAACGACAGTCTTTCTTCAATCTTGCCACTTACGTAAATAGTTGCCTCCTTACCGATAAGCTTCATCACTTTTTTAAATGCAAAGCATGAGCCAAGCGCATCGGGGTCCTCATTTACATGAGGAAGTACCGCAACGGATTCAGCATTCATTATTTTATCAATAACAGCCTGCATAATCATTCCCCCACTATTTTTTATTCAAGTTATTTAAAAGCTTTTCTATATTTGCCCCATGCTCAATAGACGTGTCAAGCTCAAATATAAACTCAGGTGTATATCTTAAATCAACACGCTTACCCATTTCACGGCGGATAAAGCCTGCCGCGCTTTTTAATCCCTGCATGGCTTTTGTTTTGGTTTCCTCATCTCCCATTACGGAAATATATGCCTTTGCATATCTTAAATCATTCGTAACATTAACTGTTACAACGCTTGTCATAAGAGGTATGCGCGAGTCCTTCAGGTCACGTATAACATTAGCCAACTCACGCTTTACCTCTTCATTGATTTTATCAATTCTTGCCATTTTCTACCTTTCTATTTCCTCCATGACGAAACATTCAATAGTATCTCCGTCTTTAATATCGTTAAAGTTCTCAACGCCAAGACCACATTCAAAGTTTTCTGCCACCTCTTTGGCATCGTCCTTAAATCTCTTTAAGCTGTCAATCTGTCCCTCATGAATAATAATTCCGTTACGCACAATACGGATTTGCGCATTACGCTGAATTTTACCCTGTGTAACGTAACATCCTGCTATTGTACCTACATTGGACACCTTAAATGTCTGACGAACCTCTGCATAGCCAAGTACAACTTCTTTATATTCAGGGTCAAGCATACCCTTCATAGCCGCTTCAATTTCTTCAATTGCCTGATAAATTACGCGGTAAAGACGGATGTCTACTTCCTGCTGTGCGGCAGAAGCAACAGCTCCTGCATCTGGACGTACATTAAATCCGACAATTATGGCATTTGACGCATTGGCCAGCATTACATCCGATTCGTTAATAGCTCCGACGCCGCCATGAATTGCACGTACTCTCACTTCGTCATTAGACAGCTTTTCAAGCGACTGCTTAACTGCCTCAACGCTTCCCTGTACGTCAGCCTTAATAATAACGTTAAGTTCCTTCATGTTGCCCTCGTCAATCTGACTGAACAGATTATCAAGAGAAACCTTAACCACCTGACTGAACTTATTTTCCTGCATCTGCTGCTTTCTCTGCTCCGCAACATCACGCGCAAGCTTCTCATTTGCAACTACCGTAAATGTATCTCCGCCCGAAGGAGCTTCCGAAAGACCAAGTATCTCAACAGGTGTAGAAGGACCTGCCGTTTTAACTCGTCTGCCCTTATCATTTATCATTGCTCTTACTCTTCCGACTGCCGTACCTGCAATAACGAAATCACCGACTCTAAGCGTTCCGTTCTGTACAAGTATAGTTGCAACAGGACCTCGTCCTTTATCAATTTCAGCTTCAATAACGGTACCCTGCGCATCACGATTCGGATTAGCCTTTAATTCCTGCATATCTGCAACCAGCAGTACCATTTCAAGAAGTCCGTCAATATTTATTTTCTGCTTTGCTGATATTTCAACACAGACAGTATCACCGCCCCATTCCTCCGGAACAAGCTCATGCTCAACAAGCATTTGCTTTACCCTGTCAGGATTTGCGCCGTCCTTATCTATCTTATTGATAGCTACAACTATTGAAACGCCTGCCGCTTTGGCATGGTTAATAGCCTCTATCGTCTGCGGCATGATACCATCGTCCGCCGCAACAACAAGTATCGCGACATCCGTTACCTGCGCACCCCTCGCGCGCATGGTTGTAAATGCCTCATGACCCGGTGTGTCAAGGAAAGTAATAATTCTGTCATTAAGCTTCACACTGTATGCGCCGATATGCTGAGTAATACCTCCGGCTTCCGTATCCGTTACGCTTGTATGACGTATAGCGTCAAGAAGCGAGGTCTTGCCGTGATCGACATGACCCATTACAACTACAACCGGCGGACGCGGAATTAAATCCTCCGCTTTATCCTCATGCTCAGTTTCTATCATCAGCATATCCTCTTTTGTAAGCACGATTTCCTGCTTTACCGTTATTCCGAAATCGTCTCCTATAAGCTGTGCTGTTTCAAAGTCAATAGCCTGATTTTGTGTTGCCATAACACCAAGCATCATAAGCTTTTTAACCACCTCAGCAGAAGTTTTGCCCATCTTTGACGCAAATTCGCCTACTGTAATTGTTTCGGGAATTTCAACCTCAGTAATAACCTTTGCTTTAATTTCCTTTTTAGGCTGAGGCTTTTCTTTTTCACGGCGGTTTTTAATATTTTGCGTACCTTTTCTGTTATTATTCTTTACCTTTCCGCCCTTTTTATCCAATCTCATATGGTCAGGGACCATATCTTCAATACGCTCGCGTGTTTCAATCGCATCAAGTTCAACCACACTCTGACGCGTATCAACATGACGTTTTCTTTCTTCTGTTTTAACAACATATTCCTCCTCTGTATTGGAATGGTCTACGTTGCTTAAATCAATTTTCTGTCCCGTCTGCTTCTTTGCAACCTTTTTATGTTTTTCAGGCTTCGCCTTTTCTTCTTTCTTAACCGCCGCCTCAGTTTTTTCATCAGACTCTGACTTCTTTGGCTTATCCTCTGTCTTTTCCTTCTCTTCTGCAATATCTTTTTCTTCCGGTGCGTTCTTCTTTTCCTTCGGCTCCTCCTTCTCAGCTTTTGCCAAAGCATCTGCGCGAAGCTCAAGTATTTCCTCTTCTGTTACAGCATTTGACTGTGTATATATATCAAGTATAAGTCCCGCTATCTCCTCATTTATAACACTGGACGCACTTTTCAGCTCTACTCCGTATTCTGCAAGTCTTGCTATTATATCCTTATTCGTAATTTTAATACTCTTTGAAATCTCACCAAGCTTTAATGTTTCTGCCATATTGCGTTCACCCTTTCTTTTCACCCTTGGATTTTTCTAATCTATCTAAAATTGCTCTCGCAAAATTGTCATCATTAACCGATACCACAGCACGGCTTAAGGCGCCTGTAAATTTCCCTATTTCAGACTTATCCGCCGCTGTAATATATCTTACATTATAATATTTACACGAATTTGTAATAGATTTTTTGGTATTGTCAGACGCGTCATCAGCAATAATTATAAGTCTTGCTATGCCTTTCTGAACCGCCTTTTTACACATATCCTCTCCTGTCGTCACTCTGCCTGCGCGCTTTGCAAGACCGAGAAGGTTAAGAAAATCATTTGCCATATTCAGCTTCCTCCACCACCAAATCATAAAGCTTTGCAGGAACCGAACATTTAAAGTGACGGTCAAGACCGCGCTTTTTAGCCGCAAGCTGTACACATTTTTCATTGCGGCAAATATATGCGCCACGTCCGAACAGTTTTTTTTCACTGTCAAGGAGTATTTCGCCGCTGTTACTGTCGCGTACTATACGTATAAGCTCATTCTGCGGATACATATTTCTGCATGCTATACACATTCTCATAGGTATATGCTTCATACTGCAAATTCCTTTCGTGTAATAATATTGCAATTCCTAAAATTATTTAACCTGCCGTAACAATGTCTATCTTCCAGCCTGTCAGTCTTGCCGCAAGTCTTACATTCTGTCCTGATTTACCTATTGCAAGAGATAACTGAGCCTCAGGAACTACAACCTTTGCAGTCTTTTCCTCTTCGTTAATCTCTGTTGACAATACCTCCGCAGGACTAAGACTTGCCGTAATAAACTCAGCAGGGTCCTCACTCCATTTTACTATATCCATTTTTTCATTACGCAGTTCATCGCTTATATTCTGAACTCTCATTCCTTTAGGTCCGATACATGCGCCCTGAGCATCAACATTAGGGTCGTTTGAAACAACCGCTATTTTGGTTCTTGACCCTGCCTCACGAGCAACCCCCTTTATTTCAACAATTCCTTCAGCTATTTCCGGAACCTCTGTTTCAAACAACTTTCTGACAAGTCCTGGATGTGTTCTTGAAACAATTATCTGTGTTCCTCTCGTGCCGCTTCTTACTTCGCTCACATAACAGCGAAGCATCTGGTCAAGCTCATAGGCTTCTCCGCGCGGCTGTTCCTTTTCAGGCAGCATAGCTTCGATTTTTCCTATATCAATAAATACATTGCCGCGTTCAATTCTTTCTATTTTTCCCGAAATAATATCATTCGTTTTTTCTGTGTACTCACTAAAGATTATTCCTCTCTCAGCTTCGCGTATTCTCTGAGTTACAACCTGCTTTGCAGTCATTGCGCTTATTCTTCCGAAATCGCGCGGAGTAACTTCAATATTAACTACATCTCCAAGTTCATAGTTGCCGTTGATTTTTCTTGCGTCCTCAAGGTCAATTTCCTCCTGTTCTTCAAACACAAGGTCTACAACAGTTTTCTTTGCAAATACCTGCACATTGCCCTTATCTCTGTCAATTACAACCTCAACATTCTGCGCAGAATTAAAATTCTTCTTATACGCAGCAACCAAAGCATCCTCAAGCGCATCAAAAAGCACGTCGGGACTAAGACCTCTTTCATCACATATTTCCGATAAAACCTCAATTAAACCCTTTTCCATTTTTATAACCATTCCTTTCTAAAATTCAAATTTTAATCTTATATAAACAGCCTGTTTTGCCGCTATTTCCACCGTTTCGCCATCTGTTTCTATAAATGCCGTTCCATTCTTAAAATCCTTAAGCATTCCTGAAAATTCTTTTCTGCCCTTTTCTGCCTTATACAGTTTTACATCAACTTCTCTTCCTATATAATAAAGGAATTCCCGTTCTTTTGTAAGCTGTCTGTCAGCTCCCGGCGAGGAAACCTCCAAAGTATAGTTGCTCTCAATAAAGTCAAGTTTATCAAGCACCTGTTCTACCGACTTTGAAAAAGCTTCACACTCGTCTATACCTATTCCGCCCTCTTTATCAATGTAATAGCAAAGCGAATAGCCTTCATCTGACTTTTTATAAGTAACATCTACTATATAAATGCCTTGCTCCCGTGCTGTTTTTTCCCCCGCGTTAAGAGCCTGTATTTCTGTTTTATTAGCCATATTCCCTCCTGAATTATCACTATTATAAATGAAAGAGTGGGCTAACCCACTCTTTCTGAATATAACATATTCATCTTTCTGATACAGTATATCACATAACTCCAAGAATTTCAAGTCTTTTTTTCAAAAAATACTTATTTTTATTCATCATCTTCATCAGAGGAATGTACATCATAATTTTCATCGTTCCCTTCGTCTTTTGAACTTGTAACGCTATCATCATCTTTATCCGACGTACCGCCTGATGAAGCAGTTGATGGTGTTTTCCCCGACGTGCCTGAAGCAGGCGATGAACCCCCCGATGATAAGCCTGACGAGCTTCCTGACGAACCGGAGCTTCCCGATGATGTTACTGAATTCCTTGACTCTCCTTTACTGTCATTATCCGAACTGTCTGAGCTTTTTGCTTTTCCCGATGATTTTGGACTGTCTGTACCGCTCGGACCGTTTGGATTTCCGATTGTTATTGTATCGGCAGGATACCCGAATACCGACTGAACAAGCTGACGCGTTGCTTCAATATCGACTTCCCATACATCTGCGTCCATTCCGTCTATCGTTACAACTTCAAAGCGTCCCGGAAGTTCATGCGTATGGATATTTTCACTCTTGAAGCCTGAAAGATACTTCGAGTATTTTACTACATCACTCACCGTAAAATTAGTCTTCATCTCCGAATTTACCGCTTTAAATATTGAAGGTATTTTAAGTATAAGCGAGGCATTCATTTTTTGGTCGATAAGCGCTTTTAAGAATTTCTGCTGCATTTCAACTCTTCCCAAGTCACCGCTCGGATAACCCTCTGCGCCCTTTGTACCTCTGTTTCCGTGACGGTAACGCATCAGATGAACCGCCTGTGAACCGTCAAGGTCATATGTTCCCGGAGGCAGGTTAATATGAAGACTCTGAACAGGGTCATCATATACCATTCCGACTCCGTCGCCGTAAAGGTCCGGAATTGTAAATTCAACAGGTCCAAGCTCATTTATGACATGAGCTACGGCATCAAGTGTAAAATCCACATAATAGTTAATAGGTATTCCGGTTATACGCGTAACCGCCTCACATGCAGCAGTAGGTCCGCCTATTACCCCGTTTTTCATATATGCATGCGCCGCGTTGATTTTCTGATACCTGTTTCCTATATACATACGGGTATCACGCGGAATTGATATCATATTAACTTCTTTGGTATCCGTGTCAAAGCTTGCAAGCATCATTGCGTCAGTACGCAAACCGTCAATATCCGTTGTCATTAAAAGTACGTTAATCTTGCCGTCTGCGGCTGCTACCGTAGACGTATTATCAACAAGCTCCGCTTCATTTCTTCCTGTGAAATCCATACCCATACAAACTGCCGCTGCCGCAATTACTACTGCCAGTGACACACCAAGCACCTGAAAATATCTCCTTACGTTAAATCTGACTTTCACTGCATAACCTCCAAAATCCTCAGCATAATTTTATCCGAAAATACATATATTTTAATTTTAGCATATTTATCTGTTTACGTCAATAAAAACAGCAGTATAATTATGTAAACATAATATTAAGTTTCTGTGACAAAAAGACAGCGCATACGCTCTGCCTTTTGATTATTGCCGTTTCAGAAAAATTCATACCTAATATTGCAGTCTTTTTATGAAAAACAATAACGCATACATCTGATTTTTTGCAAACAAAAATCGGAACGAATCAAAATCCGTTCCGATGTGGTGGGAGAGGATGGATTCGAACCACCGAAGTCGAAGACAACAGATTTACAGTCTGCCCCCTTTGGCCGCTCGGGAACTCTCCCATATATGAGGGACAAGCTAACGCTTATCCCTGTTTTTTGGAGCTGGTGATGGGACTCGAACCCGCGACCTGCTGATTACAAATCAGCTGCTCTACCAATTGAGCTACACCAGCATATATTAAGTTTTCCGCGAACTTTCGCGATTTTGCTTCGCAAAACACTGTCGCCACAGACTCGTGCAATGTTTCGCGTTTGCACAGCAAACGCTGGTGGGAGTTACAGGGCTCGAACCTGTGACATCCTGCTTGTAAGGCAGACGCTCTCCCAGCTGAGCTAAACTCCCA
>CAJTUY010000007.1:0-33752 GCA_910579415.1 uncultured Clostridia bacterium
TTACAATCTTTATCGTATTGCCTGCCATAAGCTGTTCCTTGATATTCTCAATTTTAAGTTCATCCGACTGCTCTACTTTGTCATAATCACTTTCATTAGTAAAGGTCATTGGAACGATGCCTGCATTGACAAGGTTTGCCATATGTATTCTTGCAAAAGATTTGGTGATGACAGCTTTTACACCAAGATATAACGGAGCAAGCGCCGCATGTTCTCTTGAAGAACCTTGACCGTAGTTAGCGCCTCCTATAATAATGCTTTTGCCCATTTCAAGCGCTCTGTCATGGAACTTTTCATCACAGACCGCAAAACAATATTCTGATATTTTCGGAATATTTGAACGCAGCGGAAGAATTTTAGCTCCTGCCGGCATAATATGGTCAGTAGTAATATTATCTCCCACTTTAAGGCTTACGCCTGCGCTTATTGTATCAGAAAGCGGTTCTGATACAGGGAATGGCTTAATATTAGGACCTCTCAGAACTTCAACACTGTCCATATTGTCCGCTGAAACAGGAGGCACTATCATATTATCGTTGATTGTAAACTTCTTTGGAAGCTTAATATTCGGCATTTTACCTATTAAACGCGGGTCTGTAAAGGCACCTGTCAGAGCTGATACTGCTGCGGTTTCCGGTGATACAAGATAAATTTGTCCATCCTTAGTACCGCTTCTGCCTTCAAAGTTTCTGTTAAAGGTACGAAGTGAAATACCCTTTGAATTAGGTGACTGTCCCATTCCTATACATGGTCCGCACGCACTTTCAAGTATTCTTGCGCCTGCATCAATCATGATTGCCAATGCCCCGTTATTTGCAAGCATATTTAAAACCTGTTTTGAACCGGGCGCAATAGCAAGCGAAACATCAGGATGAATTGTTTTGCCCTTTAAAATGTGTGCTACCTTCATCATATCAAGCAATGATGAATTTGTACATGAGCCGATACACACCTGGTCTATTTTCCGTCCTTCCAGTTCTTTGATTGATTTTATGTTATCCGGAGAATGAGGACATGCTGCTAACGGTTCAAGTTCGGAAAGGTTAATTTCTATAACTTCATCATATACAGCATCATTATCAGCGCTAAGCGGCAAATAGTCCGCTTCCCTGCCCTGAGCCTTTAAAAAATCATGAGTAATCTCATCTGACGGAAAAATAGATGTGGTTGCGCCAAGCTCCGCACCCATATTTGTAATAGTTGCGCGTTCAGGTACTGAAAGTGTTTTAACACCATCGCCGCAATACTCAATAACCTTACCCACACCGCCTTTAACAGAAAGTCTTTTCAGAACCTCAAGAATAACGTCTTTTGCCGCTACCCAAGACTGAAGCCTGCCTGTAAGATTAACTTTAACCACCTTAGGACATGTAATATAATATGTACCTCCGCCCATTGCAACTGCAACGTCCATACCGCCTGCGCCAATCGCAATCATTCCTATGCCGCCGCCGGTAGGGGTATGGCTGTCTGAGCCTATAAGCGTTTTACCCGGTATTCCAAAACGTTCCAGATGAACCTGATGGCAAATACCGTTGCCCGGTCTTGAAAAGTATATACCGTGCTTTTTACATACACTGCCTATAAAACGGTGGTCATCAGCATTTTCGAATCCGTTTTGAAGTGTATTATGGTCAATATATGCAACAGAACGCTCTGTTTTTACGCGAGGCACACCCATAGCCTCAAATTCAAGATATGCCATTGTACCTGTGGCGTCCTGTGTAAGCGTCTGGTCAATTCTGATACCTATTTCAGTACCCTTTACCATTTCACCTTCGACAAGATGTGCCGATAATATTTTCTCTGTTAAAGTCTGTCCCATAATTATAGCCTCCCATGAAATAAAGTTATATAGATATTTTATACAATTCGTCCCTGTTTGTCAAGCGATAACACAACCAATATATTGCGCATATACTATATTGGAGGTGTGAAAAATGCTCAATATATATATTTTATTGCCTGTTATGACTTTATGTGTAATCGGAGTATACTTTTTGATAAAAGAAATAGCGGCCGTGATTTTAAAAAACAGTATCGGCAGCAGCGTTATACTTGAAATCAGGGATGATGCAGACGGTGTCGAAAACGCAGTCCGCACTGCTCTACGTACTAATCCTTCAAGCGATATTATTGTCATAGATGAAAGCGGAAGCGATGAAATAGGCACAATACTCAGACATCTCTCTCTTGACTACGAGCGTGTACATATCAAACAAAGAAAAGAAGCTCCCGAAAAATAATCGGGAGCTTAATTTAGTTAATCATGTTTTATTATTTCTTTAATTGAAGTTGTAAGCCCTGCCAAAGATTGTATTTCCGACGGTATAATTATTTTTGTCGCTTTACCGTCTGCCGCTTTTTCAAAGCTCTCAAGAGATTTTATTGCAAGATAAGCATCAGACGGAGATGCTTCATTTATTTTCTTTATACCTTCTGCAACAGCTGTTCTTACTGTTATGATAGCTTCTGCCTGACCCTCAGCTTCGCGTATTGCCGCCTGCTTCTTTGCTTCAGCCCTGAGAATTGCAGATTCTTTCTCACCCTCTGCAAGTAAAATGGCTGACTTCTTTTCACCTTCTGCTTTCAAGATACTTTCACGTCTTTCTCTTTCTGCCTTCATCTGACGTTCCATTGCATCCTGAATTTCTTTCGGAGGCATAATATTCTTAAGCTCTACTCTGTTGATTTTAATACCCCAAGGGTCTGTTGCCTCATCAAGGATTGCCCGCATTTTAGTATTTACGGTATCACGTGAAGTAAGGGTTTCATCAAGCTCCAAATCACCTATTATATTTCTTAAAGTTGTGGCAGTAAGATTTTCAATTGCCATCATAGGGCGTTCAACGCCGTATGCAAAAAGCTTTGGGTCAGTAATCTGATAATATACCACAGTATCAATCTGCATTGTTACGTTATCCTTTGTGATAACAGGCTGTGGAGGAAAATCAACTACGTGTTCCTTTAAATTAACCTTTTTTGCAATCCTGTCAACGAACGGGATTTTAAAATGCAGTCCCACACCCCATGTTGTATGATAACCGCCGAATCGCTCAATAATATATGAATGTGCCTGAGGCACTATTTTAATATTCGCTATTAAAATAATCAATATCAAAAATAATACTATCAAAATTGCTATCATAATTTATTCTCCTTTTCTTTTAACAATAAGCTTTACACCCTGAACCATTTCAACCACTGCTGTTTCATTTTCGGGAATTACTGCACCATCGTTGCTTCTTACAGACCACGTCATGCCGTTTATCTTCCCTTCACCTGTTCCTATTGTATTATTTACTTCTTTCGTAATCAGAATTTCAGAGCCTATTAAACTGTCAACATTTGTATTTTCCGTTTTTGTTTTAATAAGACGTCTTGAAACCGGGCGAAGAGCCAGCAGCAAAATTACAGATATAACAAGAAATACCGTCATTTGAATGTTAAAACCTGCTCCCGCCATTTTTGCAATCAGTCCGCCTAATGCTCCTACTGCAAACCAAATACTAACAAGTTGATACGTAAGTGCTTCAAGAATAATAAACGCAACTATTCCCAAAAGCCATACCAAAAGAGTCATATCCATAATCATAACCTCCTTACAATAAATATACCACATATTTCTTTTTGCGTCAACCAACTTTACTGAAAAATATTATAAAACACACTCACACCTTTCTAACGACTGCATACTATATATTAAAACAATTTAAGAAGGGGTGGATTGTCATCAAAACGCTTAATTTCTGTATGAGAGGCTGCTCAAAAGCAGTGGGTCTTGCATCACTTTCATTCTGCGTAGGGCTGCTTGCAGGTGCATTTTTACCTCTGGCGGTAGTAGCGGTTATGGAAATGCTGCTGCTTATCCTATTGGGATATTTGTGTTTATTCAAGTGGTAGATTTAGAAAGGAGTAATTATTATGAAAATCGTAGTTCTCAAGGTTCCTAAAATGCTAAGAGGTATTGTGAAGACAATGTTTAAGATGTAACACCCAACAAAAAAACGGCATTTAAAATGCCGTTTTTTATTGCTTTATTTCCATTCTAAAAGCATTAACCAATTTTCAAGGGATTTTTTCCACTGAGCTACATGAGGCATGTCATCGGCCAATCCCAGTCCATGCTGACCAAACGGATATATGTGAAGTTCAAAAGGAATATGTTTTTTACTTAAAGCGTCAGCATACAAAAGCGAATTTTCAACGGGAACTGCCTGGTCAAAAGATGTATGCCAGATGAATGCCGGAGGTGTATCGCGAGAAACCTGCTTGTAAAGCGACATGAACTCCTTCATTTCATGTAAAACACGCTCTCCAAGAAGATTTTGACGCGAACCGTCGTGTCGGTATTCCAGCATATCAATAACCGGATAACATAGTATTGTTGCATTGGGACGACAATCCTCGTTGTCAATTTCGTCAGTGGCATCATACATCTTTTTATCGAAATGTACAGATACCGAACCTGCCAGATGACCTCCGGGACTTGAACCCATTACAGCTATCTTGTTTTTATCATAACCGTATTTATCGGCGTAATATCTCGCATATCTGACAGCTCTGATTGCATCGCTTATTTGCGCCGGATGCTTATACGGAGCAACTCGGTAATCGGCCACAAAGGCTGTTATGCCTATTCCCTGAAGCCACTTTGCATAGTCGTATCCCTCGTAAGGAGCGCGCATTGCATAAGCGCCTCCGGCAAACACAACAACTGCGCCCTTAGAATTTGCCGGATACGCAGTTATAGTCGGTATTCTCGGCTGTGTTTCCTCATTTTCTATATATTCATCATTCCAATAAGGTATAATATTTCCCCATAGTTTTTCCATTGTATACACTCCTTAATTATAATTATTGATATATGAATTAAATGCTGTTATTAACTCATCAATTTTGCTTTTTTTAACAAGAAAATCAGCTTTGCCGTTACGTACAAGCACACAGCTGAGATCGTTAACCGCTTTTAATTCAATAACCGTATCATCAGACTGACTGTTTCCGTCATACGTAATCTTAAAAACGGTCGCCCCTATATTTTCTCCGTTGTAAACTCCATCAACCGACAATGATATAATAGCCTGATACATTGTTTGAGACAGCTTTGCATCTGCGTTGTTTCCGTCAGCTTTAAAAGAATACGAACTTCCCGACTTTGTTATATCAATTGAATGTTTTTCGCCGTTATATTCCAGACTTACGCTTTTAACCTTTGAAATATCAACAAGCGCCTGCATTTTACTTACAATATTAAAAGAAGATTCATTTATAAAACCTATGTTTTCGGTATCAACCATATAAATATCTTCTTTGTACTTTACATAAGTCTTACCATTTACAGTGTTCCCTATGTTAAGAGTTTCGGTATATTCATCACCGTACTTTCCGGTTATATTGTCATACGGTTTCACTGTCAGCATCAAAACAGGTGATTTATCTGTAATGCCTCCGTCAGTATCTTCAACCGGAGTATTCAGAGCTATATCAGCAATAGGTTCAAGTATTTTATTATCAATATAATCATCATTGGCGTTTGACTGATAAGGTGACAGCATTTCCCATACATTGTTTGTATTTTCGTCAATCTTATCAAGGATTTTTAAATCAATAACCTCGTCCTGACGCATAATCTTAATAACGCGTATATCATCTATATTTATATTAAATCTGTTAAATTCCCGATAATATGATATAGGCTTTCTCAGGGTGTCAACCTTAAATTCATACATTGTATAAACTGCGCTGTCGCCATCTTTAATTACAAAATATTCTCCCAACGCAGGACTTTTATCGCCTATATATAATGTATCAATTTCGCCGTTTTTCTTTGTGATTTTAACTGTCATCGCAGGATTATCCAGTCCGTATACAGACAAATCAGACGGATTTTCTTCTATCTTATTTTTAGAACTTAATTGGGAGACAGTTCCTGCAATACCATATGCCTTTGAAGTATCTATTTCTTCAGCATCAAAATCATTTATTGTCCATACCGAGTTTCCCAAATTGGTTGCCGTTATATTATCTGTTCCGCCTGTAACCTCAATAGATGAAATATTATCCGCTTCCTCTGAATAAACTGTATAAAATTCATTGTTATCACTGCTTTCGGGCAGCTTCTCATCTGTATCAATATTGCTTACAACTATTATTCCAACAATCAGAAGTATAATTACTGCTGAAGCTATACTGATATTTCTCACTGTTTTTGTCATAGATTTCTCCTTTTGAACCAAATAACAAGACCGCATATAAGCATCAGCAGCGGTATTATAACTACAACTATTACAAATACTGTCACTGCGCTTGACATAGATATTGAAATTCCGTTATTAACAAGCGTTTTTTCGTCTACTGTAAAGCTTTCATCATTATCAAGCATATAATTTATCAGATTCATAAAATAGTCGTAATTTGCCAGTCCATAATCGTTCGTAAGTATAGATGAGTCACGTGTGAGAAGCATAGTGTTTCCGGACACATATACATTTGAATTATGTTTTTTATCATTTGCAAGTGCGCCGACGGTAAATACACCCTCAGGCTCATTCCCTGTATTTTCTGCAACATTGCTTTCTGTCGTATATGCCTTATCCGAACTGGTAAGTATCGGCATGACCGAAACATCACCGTTATGTTCAAATTCCTGTTTGATTTCTTTGGAATAAGGGAAATATGCCACAGTACGCTTATTTTTTAGAATACTGCCCGTGAATTCTGTTTCATTTACATTCGCCATTTCCGCCTATAACAACAGAATGAGAGGTATCTGTTTCAACAACCATATTGTCCCTGACGCTCATGCCCCATGCAGACTTAAGATAGCCATACAGATTAGTAAGTTCTTTGCTGTCAACATCAAAATAGAACTGCGCATTTCCTCCTGAAAGCAAATATGAATCAAGCTTTGAAATTTCATCATTTGAGAAATCTGACAGAGGGCGCACAACCATAATCAGAGAAGCGTCGGATGGTATTTCTTCCGTAAGCGTATTTATCTGCGACACCTCGTAGTTTTCATCACGAAGTTTAGATGCCGCACCCGAAATCTCAAGTTCACTGTGACCGGTTACAATATAAGCTTTTAGCTGTTTGTCGCTTGAAACATATTTCAGCGCGGATGTAATTTTATTTTCTGCGTTAAGAGATGTATATTTGCCTGTTTGAGCATTGATTCCGTATAGTTCGCTTAGGGATAACAGCTTGTATCTCTTTCCACTGTCAACAATAACAGAATTTGACGTAAGACGTACTCCGTCATTTGCATACTTCTTACCGAATGTCGGGTTTTCAGCCGTATTTATATTTGTAATTTTAATTTTACTGTTAGCTTCTGCGTATTTCTGAAGTACGGCATTGATACGTTCATCACGATCGCTGCTTCCTGCCAGAACATAAATATCAACAGGCGTGTCGTAGTTTTTAAGATATTCTCTCGTTTTTTCAGATATTTCAAACATCTTATTTGCTGTCATATCAATACTTAACGGTACTTTTTTTGCAAGAACAGTAACAAATACATTAAACAGCACAGCTATAACAATTGCAATAATTATTGAAACAGAGATATTGATTTTATATTTTTTTATATTATTCATATCTATACCTCCTATCTCAATCTGCGTTTTTCAAAGACTGTCATCGTAAGAAATAAAAACAAACCTGTAACAGTCAGATAGTAAATAATAGGTTCAAAATCAAAAATCCCCAATGAAAAGTCAGAAAATCTTTGTATCGGTGACAGCCACAGTAATGCTCCGGACACTGCTTCATTTGAAATCAGCTGCGCTAAAGTAGAAAGAAGCATCATAAAAATAATTATTCCGTAAGTACTTACTGCCGCTACAATCTGACTTTCCGTTACTGATGACATAAATGCGCCGATTGAAAGTATAACCGAGCAAAGTAACACAAAACCTACATAGCAGCTGATTGTTTCAGCTATCGGAAGTTCGCCGAAAAACATCAGAATTATCGGATAAATTATTGTTATTGCCGTACCTATAAGCAAGACACAAACAGCAGCAAAAAACTTGCCCAATACTATATCGCGTACAGATACGGGAGCAGTCATAAGAAGCTGGTCTGTTTTAAGCTTTCTGTCTTCCGAAAATAATCTCATAGTAAGAAGCGGAAGAAAAAATACTGCAATATTATTTATTGACGCAAAAAAATACGTCATGTTCGCCGTCTGATACTGAAATACATTGACAATAGTAAACATTGCTCCCGTTAAAAGGAGAAATATTGTAAGAAAAACATATCCCAAAAGCGACGTAAAATATGAATTAAACTCTCTTTTAAATATTGCTCTCATTCCGTTCCTCCTTTGTTAGTTTTAAGAATATATCTTCAAGAGAAACTTCTGTTTCTCTTTGTTCAAGTATCGGTATTTCATTTTCAGCAAATTTAAAGAATAACTGTTTGCGTTCGCTTGAATCCATCGTTGTATCAAATTCAAATTCGTGAATATCTCCATCGGATGAAATGCGTATAACTTCTGAAACACCGCCAAAAGATTTCAGTATATTTTCTGCCATATCAGCCGAGCCTGACACCTTGAATACCATTCTGTGTGAATCCCCGAGCTTATGGGCTAAATTTAACGGAGTATCCTCGGCGATAAGCTTTCCGTTATTGATAATTATAACTCTATCGCACACTGCGCTTATTTCGCTTAAAATGTGCGAGCTTAAAATAATTGTTTTCTTTTTGCCGAGTTCCTTAATAACATTGCGTATTTCAATAATTTGTTTCGGGTCAAGACCAACAGTAGGTTCATCAAGTATAAGTACTTCAGGGTCGCCTGTAAGCGCTCCTGCAAGACCCACACGCTGACGATAGCCTTTTGAAAGATTTCCGATTTTTCTGTTCTTGACATCGTTAATTCCAACAAGATTTATAATATCCTGCATATGTTTTTCACTGCTGTCCGTTTCAACCTTTTTTAATTCATAGACAAACTTAAGGTATTCCGATACGGTCATATCAAGATACAACGGCGGTATTTCGGGAAGATACCCTATTCGTTTTTTGACCTCAACAGGATTTTCCAGAATATCAAAGCCATCTATTTTTACAGAGCCTTCCGTATATGAAATATAACCCGTAATAATATTCATTGTTGTGGATTTCCCCGCGCCGTTAGGTCCTAAAAATCCCAAAATTTCGCCGTCCTGTACATCAAAGCTGACATTGCTCAGAGCAGTTTTATTTCCGTATTTTTTCGTAAGATTCGAAACAGTAATCACTTATAATACGCTCTCTTTCCTTAATTTTCTTTTTTATCGGGAATTATGTTTATTGCGAGTTCTGCAAGCTGCTGAGCATCAACATCATTCGGTGCGCCCGACATAAGCTCTGACGCATTCTGAACCTTAGGAAATGCTGTTACATCTCTCAGACTGTCAGTTCCGCACATAAGCATTGCAAGTCTGTCAAGACCTATGCCCATACCGCCGTGAGGAGCCGCACCGTATTTATAGGCTTCAACAAGGAATCCGAATTTTGCCTCAATTTCTTCATCGGAAAGACCGAGAGCCTTAAACATTTTCTGCTGAAGCTCATAATCGGTAATTCTGATTGAACCGCTTGATAGTTCAGTACCGTTTAAAACAAGGTCGTATGCCTTTGCCGTGACTTTGCCCGGTTCCGTATCAAGATATTGAATACACTCGTCCATTGGCATTGTAAACGGATGGTGCATTGCAATCCATGAGTTTGAATCCTCGTCATATTCAAAGAACGGAAATTCCGTAATCCACAGAAAATTATAGCCTTCTGGAATTATATCAAGCTGCTTTGCTACCTTTAATCTAAGCGCGCCCAAAACAGGCAATGTTACTTTATTTTTATCAGCAACAAATAATACGACATCTCCTTTTTCAGCATTAAGACGCGAAAGAATAGAACCAAGTTCACCATCTGCAAGGAATTTTGCAAATCCGCAGGACGGTTCGTCATCTACCCATCGGATAAATGCCAATCCCTTTGCTCCTATTCCGCGTACATATTCCGTAAGCTTGTCAATTTCTTTTCTTGTAAGAACCGAAGCGGAATTTTTAGCAACGATAGCTCGTACAGAACCGCCCGATTCAATAGCTGATGAAAACACGCCAAATCCGCTATCCTTAACCAAATCCGAAATATCCTGTATTTCCATACCAAAACGGGTATCAGGCTTGTCCGAACCGTAACGCTCCATAGCATCTTTATAGGTAAGTCTTGGCAGCGGTGTCGGGATATCAACATCAAGAACTTCTTTGAACAGTCTTTTTATAAAACCTTCATTCATTTCTAAAATATCCTCAACATCTACGAATGACATTTCAAGGTCAATCTGTGTAAATTCGGGCTGCCTGTCTGCTCTTAAATCCTCATCACGGAAACAGCGCGCAAGCTGAATATATCTGTCAAAGCCTGAAATCATCAGCAGCTGCTTATACATTTGCGGTGACTGCGGAAGCGCATAAAACTTCCCATGATGAACTCTTGACGGAACAAGATAATCACGCGCCCCTTCGGGTGTTGATTTTATCATCATCGGAGTTTCAATCTCAATAAAACCGTTTTCATGATAATAGTCCCTCGCGACTTTTGCAATTTTACTTCTCATAACAAGGTTTTTCTGTAATACACTTCGCCTGAGGTCAAGATAGCGATATTTTAATCGAAGTTCCTCATTGACGTTTGTATCATCAACAATTTCAAAAGGCGGTGTCTGTGCCTTTGCCAATATTCTTAAATCTTTTACATCAATTTCAATATGTCCCGTTTTTATAGTTTCATTTTTACTTTCACGTTCCCTGACAACACCTTTAGCCATAAGTACATATTCCGCGTGACAGGCAGATGCTTTTTCAAATATTATCCTGTCGGTTGCATCATCAAATGCAAGTTGGACAATTCCTGTGCGGTCACGAAGGTCAATAAAAATAAGGTTTCCCAAATCACGTACCTTCTGTACATACCCGCCTACCGTCACTTCACTGCCTATACCCTCAACATCACCGCAGTAATGCGTTCTTTTTAGTCCCTGCATTGTATCCATAATATTTTAAATATCTCCTTTCAGTTATACATATTTATTTTACGCTTATATCCACATTATGTCAAGTCAAAATGCCTAAATTTGCTACATTAAAATACATTTTTTTGATGTAAGGCTTGATTAAATTGTAAATTAGTTTTATAATAGTAAAATATAGATGTTTAAATTTAAGGAGAAATACTATGGATAACTCAAAAAAAGAGTCAAGCCGCTCATTTATGAATAATGTGACTGTAATTCTGATTTCTCAGATACTTGTCAAACTTCTCGGCGCCGTATACAGAATGGTGATTACTAATATTGACGGCTTTGGTGATACAGGAAACGGTATTTACAACGTAGGATTTCAGATTTATACGCTTCTTTTGGCAATATCCTCTGTCGGAATTCCAAATGCTATATCTAAAATGACCTCAGAACGTATAGCTCTTGACGATTATAAAGGAGCGCATAAGATATTTAAGACCGCGTTATTATTATTTTCCGTTATAGGCACAGTTTCGGCTCTTGTACTTTTTTTCGGAGCGGGTTTCTTTGCGGATGCAATACATTATCCGCGCTCTGTTTATGTAATGCAAGCGCTTGCTCCGTCACTGTTGTTTGTTTGTATATCATCAGTTATACGCGGTTATTTTACGGGAATGAAAAATATGAAAGCAACAAGTTATTCACAAGTTCTTGAACAGATATTCAAATGTACTCTTACAATTGTATTTGTATATGCTTCATCACAATTCATTTCTGATGTTAATGCCGATAAAACTCCGTTAATGGCGGCATGGGCAAACTTTGCAACTTCTGCGGCAACCGTATTAAGTATGTTATATTTAATGTACTTCTATTATAAAAGAAAAAGCGGTATAACTGAGAAAATTAAAAATTCCACAGGCAAAACGCTTACGTCATCTCCCAAAAAGCTGATTATAGGTATCCTTATGATAAGTATTCCCATTTCTCTCGGCTCTGTTATAACTGCAATAAACCGTGTTATAGACACTGCTACAATAAGTCGCGGAATTGAAATAGCATTTGCTTCACTTATTCCGGCTCACGGTGCAACGGAAGAAATCGTAAACCCTACCTCAATGCAGCTTACTATGGAAATAGAACGTCTTTCGGGATTACTTTCAAAGAGCGATATTCTGTATAACATGCCGCTTGCGGTAAACTTTGCATTTGCAACTGTGCTGGTACCATATGTGGCAAGCGCACTTAAAATAAAAGACTACCCGGAAGCAGCAAAGAAAATAAATTATTCCCTTCTTGTATCAATACTTATAATATTACCGTGTGCGATAGGTCTTATTGCTCTCGCCCAACCTATCTATAAAATCATATATTTTAATGCTCCGAGCGGTTATGAGCTTTTGCAGCTTGTGTCAGTATCATTGATATTTGCAGCTTTGGCTCAGACGATGACAGGTTCGCTTCAGGGAATGGGGAAAGTGTTTGTTCCTGCAATAAGTCTTTTATTCGGCTGCGCTGCGAAAATTGCTCTTAATATTTTACTTATCAGAATTCCGTCTGTAAACATATACGGCGCGGCAATAAGCTCTATTGCGTGTCAGTTTATATCATGTTCAATTTGTTTTATTGTATTATCAAGAAATTGCAGTCTTCATATGACGCCTGTAAAATATATTTTAAAACCACTTATATGCGGAATTGTTATGGGAATTGCCGCTGTCGCGGTTTATAAAGGTATTATGCTTGTCATCAGCGAAAGCTTTGTATCCAATCTTATTGCGACAGTTATAAGTATTGTTATTGCAGTAGTCGTATATTTCTTTATGGTATTCAGATTTCATATTTTGTCGGATGATGAGGTAAAACAACTGCCGGCAGGAAATAAACTATATAAATGTCTTAAAAAATTCAAACTTTATTCAGAATAGGAACAACAAAAAAGAGCAATCATTTTAGATTGCTCTTTTTATTATAATTCAGATAGTCTTTTTATAGCTTCATCTTTTGTCGAACAAAAAAATACGTCCTTACCGTTATTGCTTTCATATATAAAATCTCTCAGCGGCTTACTTGTATATTTTGAATAATCACCGTAAATCGCTGCTTTAACGTCATAATTTATAAATTTTTGCAATATTTCGCCTGCAAGTCCTGTACTAAGAATAAAAAAATCCTCAGTAATCGTTTTTTTATCAATTGCAATTTTATTTGTTCCTTCATTATATTTTACAGACATAATTAAATCCAAAGCAGACTGAACATCTGATATTATCGGGCTGTCCCCTGTGACAACTGCAACCGTACCTATCTTTTCAACTGTCATATCATTCCTCCTTATGTGTTTTATTTACAATAGCTGCTTTAACTGTGTTTTTCATGAGCATAGCTATTGTCATCGGTCCTACTCCTCCGGGAACGGGAGTAATTGCACCCGCAACCTTTTCTGCACTATCAAACTCAACATCTCCGCATAGTTTTCCGTTTTCCATACGGTTAATTCCGACGTCTATTACTACTGCTCCATCCTTAATCATATCACCCTTAATAAAATTCGGTATTCCCACAGCTGCAACAAGTATATCTGCCTGCCTGGTTTTTTCGGCAAGATTTTTTGTTTTTGAATGGCAAACAGTAACCGTTCCGTTCTGATGCAGCAACAGCATTGCCTGCGGTTTCCCGACAATATTACTTCTGCCTACCACAACGCACTCTTTACCCTTTACTTCTATTCCGCTTTCCTTAATGAGTTCCATCACTCCGGCAGGCGTACACGGTACAAAATCATAATTGCCAACCATTATTTTACCTACATTCACAGGATGAAAGGCATCGACGTCCTTTTTCGGGTCTATTGCATTTATAATAGTTTCCTCATCTATATGTTCAGGAACAGGCAGCTGTACCAGTATACCTGAAATGCTGCTCTTATTATTAAGCGTGTTTATCAGTTCAAGCAATTCTTCCTGTGATGTTGTAACAGGAAGCGCATATTTTTCCGAGTAAATTCCACATTCCTCACATGCGCGTTCCTTATTTCTCACATAAACCTGACTTGCAGGGTCCTCACCGACGATGATTACCGCGAGACCCGGTAGTATCCCCTGTTTTTTTAGCTTTTCTACTTCTCTTTTGAGTTCTGTCTTTATTCTTGCCGAAACTTCTTTTCCCTTTAAAATCTGTGCCATTTTTATTCCTCCTCTGTTCATTTAAAATATTGCCTTTCGGCGGTCTTATAAGACATCGGTTCTGATAACCTATTAAATCAGTTCTTCCTGTTTTCTGCAATGCTTCGTATACAAGAGCGTAATTTTCAGGGTTTCGAAACTGCAAAAGCGCTCTTTGCATATGTTTTTCTTTCGGTGTTTTTGGTACATAAACTTTTTTCATGGTAAACGGGTCAACTCCTGTATAAAACATACACGTTGAAATTGTTCCCGGTGTGGGATAAAAGTCCTGTACCTGCTGAGGGTTAATATTATGTTCCTTTAAATATACCGCAAGTTTAACGGCATCATGAAGCGTACTTCCCGGATGGCTTGACATTAAATATGGTACAAGATACTGCTTCTTACCGATTTTCTCATTTATTTTATAGAATTTCTCTGAAAACCGGTTAAATACGCTATTTTCGGGCTTGCCCATATATTTTAATACATTATCGCTTATATGCTCGGGAGCAACCTTCAACTGTCCGCTTATATGATGCTTGCAAAGTTCATAGAAAAATGTATCATCTTTATCGTTAATTAAGTAGTCAAAACGTATTCCTGAACGTATAAATACTTTTTTTACACCATCAATACCGCGAAGTTTGCGAAGCAGGTCCAAATATTTTTTATGTGAAATCTCCATATTTTTACACGGTTCAGGGAAAAGACACTGCCTGTCCTTGCATGCGCCGGTTTTTAACTGTTTTTTACACGCAGGCCCTCTGAAATTAGCGGTAGGACCTCCTACATCATGAATATATCCTTTAAAATCTTTATCCTTAACCATTTCCATCGCTTCCGCTATAAGCGATTCATCGCTTCTTGATGTTACTATTCTCCCTTGATGAAATGCAAGTGCGCAAAAATTACAGCTGCCAAAGCACCCGCGATTAGCGGCAAGAGAAAATTTAACTTCACTTATGGCAGGTATACCTCCGTCCTTTTCATAGACAGGGTGATAATTTTTCATATACGGCAAAGAATATACTTCGTCAAGTTCCTCTGTTTCAAGCGGCGGCATGGGTGGATTTTGTATTAAATATCTGTCACCATGTTTTTGAATAAGAATCTTTCCTATATATGGATTTTGCTCATAATACTGTGTTCTGCATGAAACGGCATATGCTTTTTTATTATTTATACACTCCTCCATGCTTGGCAGAAGCACAGCATTTTCAGCGTCATAATTGGATGAAATATAGCATGTACCTGCTATATCCGTAATATTCTTCACATCAACTCCGTCACGAAGTTTATCGGCAATTGCAACTATCTGTTTTTCGCCCATGCCGTACATCAGAATATCCGCGCGGCTGTCAAATAAAATTGAACGTCTGATTTTGTCATCCCAATAATCATAATGGGCAAAACGTCTTAAACTTGCTTCTACTCCTCCTATAAGTACAGGAATACTCCCAAACGCTTCTCTTATACGATTACAATAAACAATTGTTGCTCTGTCAGGACGCATTCCTGCCTTATTACCGGGAGCATATGAATCATCATGACGTTTTTTCTTGTTGACAGTATAATGATTAACCATGCTGTCAATATTTCCCGCCGAAACCAAAACTCCAAGCTTAGGTCTTCCCATACAGATAAAATCATCTGTACTGTGCCAATCTGGCAATGATACTATTCCTACCTTGTATCCGTGTTTTTCAAGCACTCTTGAAATAATAGCATGTCCGAAACTTGGATGGTCTACATACGCATCGCCTACTATATACAAAAAATCAAGCTCATTCCAACCTCGTTTTTTCATATCATCTCTTGATACAGGCAGAAAATCCTTTTTATTCATCGGTTTCGTCCTCATAGTCAATATCATGCGGTTCAAGGTCAGCGCGGCTTACCAACACATCTCGCGGCTTTGAGCCGTTTGCACCGGAAATAATTCCGCGCGCTTCCATCTGGTCTATAATTCTGCCTGCTCTTGAATATCCTACGCTTAATCTTCTCTGGATACTTGAAGTAGAAATTTTTCCCTGACTTAACGCAAGTTCAATAGCTTCAGGCAACAGTTCGTCGCCGTCATCTTCAGTATCCGGAGTTACACCGTTTTCTCCTGTTGCGTGACGTTCTATTTCTTCTGCCAAATCCTCACTGTAATGAGTTTCTCCAACATTCTCTTTTATAAATTCAAGAACCTTTTCAATTTCAGGGTCATCAACAAATGCGCCCTGCACACGTGTAGGCGTACGCGCTCCTGACGGATAATACAACATATCTCCTCTGCCAAGCAGTTTTTCCGCACCGCCTTTATCAAGAATTGTACGGCTGTCAACCTGACTCGATACAGCAAAGGCAATTCTTGACGGTACATTCGCCTTAATAAGTCCCGTAATAACGTCAACGGAAGGACGCTGAGTGGCAATTATCAAATGAATGCCGGCAGCTCTTGCAAGCTGTGTAAGACGGCATATATAGTCCTCAACTTCCTTTGCGGCAACCATCATAAGGTCTGCAAGTTCATCTATAATAACCACAAGCTGAGGTATCTTTTCTCCGCCCTCGCTTTCCATAAGTTTGTTATATGATTCAAGCTTTCTCACCCCTGTATTTTTAAACAGCTCATAACGTCGCATCATTTCCGTAACTGCCCAGTTCAGCGCTCCTGCCGCTTTTTTGGGGTCAGTAACAACAGGCACCAGCAGGTGCGGTATGCCGTTATACACACCAAGCTCAACAACCTTAGGGTCAATCATAATAAGTTTTACGTCCTCCGGCGCAGCTTTAAAAAGTATACTCATTATCATAGCATTCACGCATACACTTTTACCTGAGCCTGTTGCTCCCGCAATCAAAACGTGAGGCATTTTTGCAATATCGCCTATAACAACATTTCCGCCTATATCCTTACCAAGAGCTATTGTAAGCTTTGATTTTGCTTTTTTAAAATCATCAGCTTCAAGCATTTCACGTATAGATACTGCGCTTACTTTATTATTTGGTATTTCTATTCCTACTGCCGCCTTGCCGGGTACAGGGGCTACAAGGACTGTTGAAACAGCTAAATTAAGCGCAATATCATCTGCCAGACCAACAATTTTTGAAAGCTTAATGCCTGTATCAGGCTGTATTTCATATCGCGTTACTGTTGGTCCCTGAGTCACCTGAAGAAGCTTTGCTTTAACACCAAAATTATCCAATACTGATATAAGTTTCTCAGCGGTTCGGCGCATTTCGTCACGCTTGTCCCCAGAAGTCGCTTTAGGCTTATTAAGCAGAGTAATTTTGGGGAATACATATTCAACCGCAGGTTTTTCAATTGCTTTATTAAATTCGTCATTAAATTCCTGTTTTTCTTTATCTGATATTTTTTCTGCCTTTTCAAGAATTTCTTCTTTTTTTATTTCTACTTCCGTGTTTAGCGTTTCTGATATCGGTTCAGAATTTTCCTCAGGCATGTTGCCGAAAATAGCATCAATTCCGTTTGAAAAATCATCTCTAATCTTTTCATCAGTATTTTTTATCTTGGCAGTTTTCTTTTTTTTGTTTGATTTAGAGTCTTTTTCTATATCAGCATCAAAAGAATTTGCCGCATCGAGAATACCGGATTCATCTGTTTCTTCAAAATAAACTTCTCCCTGCTCATACTGTTCTTCAATCAATCTTTCGCGTTCATCCATAAATTCAGAATATTTTTCTTTTGCACCGAAAAATGCAGTTTTAACCCATTTTCCAATCTCACTGAATATTGATACTCCGGTAATCAGACTTGCCAGAACAATAAGAGTTAAAGATAAAATTATATATGAAGCAATAGTCTGTACCATTTTAATCATAAACACAGATACACAGCCACCCAAAAGACCGCCGCCTGAGAAATCTGTATAACCGAGAAAAAATGATATTGATATATCGTTCCCCGAAGGCAGATTTACAAGAGCGCTGATATTCACCAAAAGAAGCAGAGAAAATCCTAGCTTTACCCAATATTTCTGTGTATCTTTTGTTTTTACGGCATATGCGGACATTCCTGCCATAAGCAGAGGAATAAAAAAACCGCACACACCAAAAAGACCGCAGAAAACTTTTTTTACCCACTCGTTTACAATGCCGCCGTCACCATAATCAATATACATAAAAACCGACAGAAGTATCGTAAGAATAATACTTGATATTATGTAAGCAGGTACATAGTTTTTTGACTTTGCGGTGCGTTTTCCTGATGTTTTTTTCTTTTTCGTTGCCATAAAACATTGCCTTTCTTTAAAATATATTCATACATATTTATCATACCATACTTTAAAGAAAATTTCTACATTTGTTATTAAACTGTAATATTAGTGTCAACAAGTTTTTTTATTATTTCCGTTTCAGTCAGCGTTTTTAGTATTTTTCCGTCAGAATTTGTAATATAGACAATTCCATAATCACCAATCTTAAATTTTTTTGCTATCTGTTCATAGCTTTCACCATTTTCAGCCACTATATGTTTTACGCGCTTTTTACTCTTTTTTTCATAAAACATCAGTTCTTTTAAGAAGTCAGCATCATATTTTTCTTTTTGAGTAAAAATATTGCCTATCATTAGCGCTGAAAACAGCAGCACGGAAAAATTCATTTTTGTTTTATATACTACATATATACCCAGTGATGTTTCAATTGCTGCAATAACAACAGAAATAGCCGTCATAATTTTTATTGCCGTTCCTGAACCAAATTTATGAGCAAGTATTTTTTTTAGTATAATACCTCCGTCCAGCGGTACGGCAGGAAGCATATTCATTATGAAAAGCATAATATTGCAAATGTAAAAATATCGCACTGTTTCCACTGGATACAAACGATAAAAAATCGCTGCCATCAGCGCCGCAAGCACATTAAACAAAGGTCCGGAAGCATATAGTATTATCTCATCTGCAAGAGAATACACCATTTTATTTCCCAACTTCAAATTCACCCCAAACGGATACAGTGTAATATCGGAAATTTTAAGACCTATACATAATGCGGCGGCAGTATGACAAAGTTCGTGCAAAAGCATTACGCAGTAAGGTATAATAAATCCATTTATTGTATGGAAAAATGCGCAAATAACAAACATTATTACAGTAAAAATATGTATTTTAATGTATTTTGAAAGTTTTATCACAAAAACACCCCTGTAATATAATATTCGCTTTAATCAAAAAGCAGTACAAAAAGTACTGCTTTTAAAACTATCTGTTATTGTAAAATGCTACGTATGATTTATATGCCATATAAATATCACTCTTTGCTGTAACCTCAAACGGCGAGTGCATTGAAAGCACAGGTACACCGCAGTCAATGACGTCCATATTGAGATTTGCAACATACTGCGCGATAGTGCCTCCGCCGCCCTGATCAATCTTGCCAAGCTCACCCGTCTGCCATATAACATTGTTATCGTCCATTATTTTACATATTTTGTATACAAATTCAGAATTTGCATCAGATGACGAGGATTTTCCGCGCGACCCTGTATATTTCATAAGAGCCATTCCATATCCCGCAAAGGTTGAATTGTTTTTTTCAAAAACACCTTCGTAATTCGGGTCTACTGCGGCGCTTACATCCGAAGACATACATGCGGAATTTTCAATTACAGTATTATAATCAACCACTGAACATTTACCTGTCATTTTTTCTATCATTTCTGCAACAGTCATACCAAAGAACGCGCTTAGCATGCCTGTATTTCCAGCAGAGCCAATTTCTTCTTTATCAACAAGTATAGCAACTGCTGTTCTTTTTGGGTTTTCAACATCAAATACAGCCTTTAGGGTTGTATATGCACATACTCTGTCATCCTGACCATATGCCCCTACAAAGCTTTCATCCAGACCAACATTTCGTGCTTTAAATGCAGGAACAATCTCTATTTCAGCAGTAAGAAAATCTCGTTCAGTTATTCCATAACGCTCATTTAAAAGCTTTAATACAGAAAATTTCACTTTCTCCTTGATGTCATCGGCATCTATCGGCATACCCGCTATTAGGACATTCAGCTTTTCTCCTTCTATTCCCTCTGTCATTTTCTTTGACATCTGGTCCTTCGCAAGATGCGGAAGCAGGTCTGTTATGCAAAATACCGGGTCTGATTCTTTTTCCCCTATATTAAGTGTGATTTGTTTCCCCTCGTTTGTAAAAATCACACCATGAATTGCAAGCGGTATTGCAGTCCACTGATATTTCTTTATTCCTCCGTAATAATGAGTTTTTAAAAATGCCATATCGTTGCTTTCATAAAGCGGATTAGGTTTTAAATCAAGTCTTGGCGAATCAATATGCGCGCCTACAAGATTTATGCCGTTTTTAATATCATCACTTCCTATTACGGCAAGCAATATGTTTTTATTTCTGTTTATTTTGTATACTTTATCGCCTGTTTTTAGCTCCTTCTTTGAAGCAACATCCTCAAAGCCGCGTTCTTTTGCCATAGCCACTGCCTTTATGACACATTCTCTTTCGGTTTTTCCTTCATCAAGAAATGTGCGGTATTCATCGCAAAGGCTTTGCATCTCCTGTTTTTGATTTTCAGTCAGCTCTTCATATACATTTTTGCGTTTATATGAAAGCCGTTCCAATTCTTGTTTTATTGTCATTGTAATAACCTCCGTTTACTTATTATTAACATACATTCTACCACATATTCTCAAAATAGTCCACATTTTATACAAACTTATTTAATTTGATTGATAAATTTATATCATTGTGCTATACTACTATTATGAATGTAGAATATTTAAATAAAAATTTAATTGTAACAGGTCTTAAGGATTTTAACCTGAAACACATATTTGACTGCGGTCAGTGTTTTCGTTTTAACGAGATTAGTAAAAACACATATTTCGGCATTGCTAAAAATAAGGCAATTAAAATATCCCAGTTTGGTGATACTGTAACCTTATATGATACCGAAAAAAATGACTGGGACAATATATGGTTTGATTTTTTCGACCTTTCCCGTGATTACGGAGAAATTAAACAAACTCTTTCTCCTACGGTGACGGAATACGGATTCTTAATCAGGATTTATGGGAGGCTGTTATTTCCTTTATAATTTCAGCCAGTAACAATATTCCGCGTATAAAAGGAATTATCGAGCGATTCTGCAAAGAATTCGGCGAAAAAATCAGCTACATGGAACATACATATTATTCGTTTCCTACTATTGAAACAGTATCAGCGCTTTCAAAGGAAGATTTATCTGTAATTCGCGCCGGCTATCGTGATAAATATATTATAGATGCCGCTCAAAAATTCAAATCGGGCGAGATTTCGGAAACACTTCTGCGCTCAATGACTGCTGAACAGGCAAAAAAAATGCTCATGACAATAAACGGTATTGGCAACAAAGTAAGCGACTGTATCTTACTGTTCGGACTTCAAAAAGTAAATTCTTTTCCAGTTGATGTATGGATTAAACGAATAATGGAATACTGCTATTTTAACTGTGAACAGAGTATTGATACAATATCACGTTTCGCTGTTGATAAATTCGGTAATTTAGGCGGATTTGCACAGCAGTATTTATTCTTTTATGCAAGAGAAAATAAAATAGGTACAAAATAGCTTTTTTTGCCTGTCAATGCTATTTTGTTTATCTCAGACAGGCAGAAAGATGTGGATTATTAAAGTGTTGGTAGACCTAAAAAGAATAGCTGCATATATATGCCCATTCTGTTCTAATATTTCAACAAAATCAATTTCTGTTTTCAATTTTTCGGGTGATAAAAAGATTAACCTTATATGTCCTACTCACGGATGTCACGAGGTTTGTGCTTCTATTACTCCTAAACATTCAAAATATAAAATTGATATAGAATGTCCGCTATGCGGCGGAAAACATTCATATACAGTTTCCAAAGAAACTTTTTGGCAGAAACCTCTGATATCATATAAATGTCCATCATCAGGAATAGACACCTTTTTCGCAGGAGAACCGCGTAAGGTTGAGCATGCGCTTGATGAGTATTCTGATATTTATTCCGATATTTTAGAGGACTTTGAAGAAATAATGCATGAAGACCCGTTTAATTTACTTTACGCAATGATTGAACGTCTGCACATTCTTCAGGATAAGCATCTCCTTTCTTGTATATGCAACAGCGAAGATATAGACTTAGATGTTGAAAACGGCAGTATTGTTATGCGATGTGTTCATTGCGGACGTACAAAAAAAATAGAAGTTTCAGAGGATTCGCTGCTTCGTGTATTAAATACAAATGCAATTATAATAGGCAATTGAAAATAAATAATTTATATATTTATTCAATTTAATTTTAAGGAGGATTTTAAAATGTTAGTTTCAGCAACAAAAATGTTAAATGATGCCGTTCAGGGTAAGTATGCCGTAGGTCAATTTAACATAAACAATCTTGAATGGACAAAGGCAATACTCACTACTGCACAGGAAAATAATTCACCTGTTATTTTAGGTGTTTCAGAAGGCGCAGGTAAGTATATGACAGGCTTTAAAACCGTTGCCGCTATGGTAAGCGCAATGATTGATGAACTAAATATAACAGTACCTGTCGCCCTTCATTTGGATCACGGTACATACGATGGCTGCTACAAGTGTATTGAAGCAGGTTTTTCGTCTGTAATGTTTGATGGTTCACACTTCCCCATTGATGAAAATGTATCAAAGACCTCTGAGCTTGTTAAGGCTTGTCATGATAAAGGCATATCAATAGAAGCGGAGGTTGGTTCCATAGGCGGCGAAGAGGACGGTGTCGTAGGCGCAGGCGAAATCGCTGACCCGAACGAATGTAAAAAAATTGCTGATTTGGGTGTTGATTTTCTTGCGGCAGGTATCGGAAATATTCACGGTAAGTATCCTGATAACTGGCAGGGACTTGATTTTGACGCACTTGCCAAGACAAAAGACCTTATAGGCGACCTTCCCCTTGTACTTCACGGAGGTACGGGTATTCCGGCTGATATGATTAAAAAAGCAATATCACTTGGAGTTGCCAAGATAAATGTAAATACAGAATGTCAGCTATACTTCCAGGAGGCTACAAGAAAGTATATTGAAGCCGGCAAAGACCTTCAGGGTAAAGGATTTGACCCAAGAAAGCTGCTTGCTCCGGGTTATGAAGCTATTAAAGTTATTGTCAAAGAAAAAATGGAACTTTTCGGTTCAATAAATAAAGCGTAATTCCGGTAATTATTATGCACCCCTTATCATAAATTTAATAAGGGGTGTTTTTATGTTTAAATTTTTCAAAAAATTTTTATATGCAGCAATAACATCTGTACTTTACTGCGGAATTTTTGTACTTCTCTTTAATGGAATATCTGCTGTGCCTGTGCTATCCACTCAGGCGGAGGAGGTCAGGGAATTGCCTATTATAATGTATCACAGCGTCTTAAAAGATACTTCCCGGTCAGGCAAATACATTATTACGCCAAATACACTTATAAATGATATAAAGTATCTTAAAGAAAATGGGTATACCTTTGTTTCGATAGAAGAATTGATAAACTACACACAATATCAAGGTGAACTCCCTGAAAAGCCTGTTATTCTAAGCTTTGACGATGGATGCTATAATAATTACGGCTATGTCAAGCCAATTCTTGAAAAATATGATGCAAAAGCTGTTTTCTCGGTAGTAGGAAGCTATACCGATGAATATTCCAAATCCAATATTGCGAATTTGACATATGGTTACATGCGCTGGACCGACATTTATGACCTGTTCCTGAGCAGCCGCATTGAAGTAGGCAACCACTCCTACGACTTCCACTCAAACGATAAAGGCAGAAACGGAGCAGCCAAAAAACAGGGAGAAAATGCCGAAACATACAAAAATCTTTTTTATGCCGACACTGAAAAGGCACAGGAACGATTTATTGAAAAGACCGGATTTTCACCTGTCATTTATACATATCCGTTTGGTTCTGCATGCGCGGAAAGCGAGCAAGTAATTAAAGAAATGGGCTTTAAAGCGAGTCTTAGCTGCAATGAAGGAATAAATTTGATAACACGTGACCCTGATTGTCTGTTTATGTTAAAGCGGTATAATCGTCCAAGCGGTGTTAATACATATGATTTCTTTGCAAAAATAGTGAAAACTCCCGCATGATAGCGGGAGTTTTTACTATTTTTCTTTATTTGTAAGCATATAATATTCAATCTGCGCATAATCCATAAGTTCTTTTGCCTCTGATGTATCGTTTCTATTCCATATTCCGTTACTGTCATAATGTCCCATTGCATTTATCTGCGGTATTTCCGCACGGATTGACGATATGAAGTCACCCACCTCACTTTTAGGCAGATTTGCTGCATCAAGTAAAATATCCGACAGATAATTAGTGCTTGTACTAATATTGTTATCCGAAGGCATATCATAATTTGCCCATACAATAAACGGCACTTTATAACGCTTTTGAAGTTCCTCTAACGACAGCTTTGAAAGAGATTTGCCGTAAAGCTCCTCAAAGAATTCCTGCTCAATGGCCGGCTGATGGTCGCCAAACATAAGCACAACAGTAGGTTCAGAATAACTCTTAAGATATTCGGCAAGCTCACGAAAGGCATTATCGCTTTCCCTGACTAATGATAAATACTGCTCTGTTTCCTTATACAGTCCCTGTATATCTGATATGGTGATAGTCGGAAATTCTGCACTTTCATAGGTATATCCCCCGTGATTTTGCATTGTGACATTAAATATAAACATTCTATCATTTTTCTGTTTCTCTTCAAGCATATTAAGGATAGCTCTGTACGAGGTTCTATCACTTATGTAATTCCTCACATATTCCCAGTCACTCTCATCAACATATTTATCGAAACCGTTGTCAAGGCTGACAAATTCATCAAAACCGATTAAATCATATACCTTATTCCTGTTCCAGCAGCGTCCCAAATATGGATGAATTGCCGCTGTTTTATAACCCAGTTCCGACAGATGTGACGGAAGTGCAAAAGAGAACGGTTTTGAAACATATTGCAGGTACGGTGTTGAACCCGGCGGCAAAAGTCCCATAGAAAGTCCTGTAAGAAACTCAAATTCGGTATTGCAAGTATAGCCTCCGAATGGTGAGACAAGCAGTTCTCCCTTTATGGTATTTTTCTTCAAGCTTCGGATAAAAGGCATATAATCCTCATTTGTCTTAAAATTACCTATTACGTTCAAATCCGCCAAACTTTCATTCATTATAACAATTATATTAGGCTTTTCGCCTACCTCTTTTTGTACTCTTGATGCAGATAATATATTCCTTGCATTATCATCACTGTATCCCTCAGGACGCGAAAGCATCATTTTCCGTACATTTATGTAGAAACTATACACCGTTCCATGCGTATTATTTGCATGATACTGGTCAAAAACATCCATGTCAACATATGAATAATCAATACATGACAATGTTATAAAAAATACCAAAGCTACCGTAGCCCCGCCTGACGGAAAGATAATATTTTTAAATCTGAATTCAGGCTTAAATGAAAATTTGGCAATCATAGCAATAACTAGTGCTGTTATAACAGTTGCAACAACAATAGGATAGTGCATCTCAAATTTATAATTCTCCGCTACCTGCGCTGCTGTACCCATAGCAAGAAAATCACTCGGAATAAGAGGAGTTCCGCGCAGTATATTCACTATATAGCTTGTAAGATTAAAGGCAAAACCCAAAACCACAGTAAATATAGCTGAAAAACGCATACTTCTGCTAATTGCAAGTACAACAGCCATAACAGAAACATAAAACATCAGGTTTACAAAGTATACTCCAAACGAATATTCTGCTTCGCCTGACAAAACCATTGCTATTTGCATACAGAAAAATGGAGTTAACGCAAAGACCGCTATTGAAATCCCCTTAAAAATCTTATCAGATAGCTTAAATTCAACCGCTGTAAGCACCCACACTCCAACAGCAAGAACATACGAGGTATAGTACAGAAAATAATCAAATCCATCTTCAGAAACGAATATATGAGTATTGACACTTATAAAAGTCCACAGCGCAATTGCAAATACACTTCCAATTACTATCCAATACCATTTTTTTATTGAAACCATGCCCCTACTTCTCCTTAATAAGTTCTATCGCTTTATGAAGCTGTATATCTTCTGAACGGTCTATTTCCGATACATAGCTGTCACGGTATTTTTCAGGCGCAGCTACTGTAACATCAGGTTCAATTCCCGTTTCATGTACACATATACCGTTCGGTGTATAATACTTTGCTGATGTAATTGAAATTCCCGAACCGTCAAAAAATGGATAAACATCCTGTACAATACCTTTTCCGTAACTTCGTTCGCCTACAACCACAGCTTTTCCGTAGTCCTTGAGTGCGCCTGTAAGCACTTCCGAAGCAGAGGCGCTGTTTCCATTTATTAACACGGCTATCGGCATATCAGTATATTCATCATCGGAATTATAATATTTTCTGTTACCGTTTTTATCCTCAATATACGTTATTGTCCCTTCGGGCAGCAGCATGTCGGCAATATTACAAACCTCTGTAAGAACACCGCCGGGATTATCTCTTAAATCAATTATAAGCCTGTCTGCTCCTTGCTGTTTAAGCTCTGCAAGCTTATTTGTGAATTCAGAAAATGTACTGTGTTCTCCGTTTGTTGATGCAGAGTTAAAGCTCGTTATCCGTATATATCCTATATTATCATCTAACTTTTCAGCCTTTACCGATTCAGATGAAATATCACCGCGTGCAATTGTCAATTCAATATCCTTCTCATTACGTGTAAATGTAATATTTACACTTGTACCTTCCCTTCCGCCTTTTATTGCATCAACAGCTTCTGAAAGCTTGTCACCGCTGTATTCAGTTCCCTCTACTGCTTTTAAAATATCTCCGGGCAAAACACCGGCTATATATGCAGGACTATCCTCAAAAGGAGCAATAACTTCAATCTGGTTATCTTCATTAACTCCTACCATAATTCCTATTCCGACGTATCCGTCCTGAATATTCCCTATATATGATGAAAACTCCGACGGATTATAGTAATGTGTATACGGTTCGGCAAGACTGTCTACATATGCCTTAACCGCATTTTCCCGAAGTTCTGTCTTGTCATAACCATACAGATATTTTTTGCCGAGTATTTTATCAACCGCTTCAAATTTTTTCATAAAAACAGTGTCGCTGTCCCCCATCATAAGTGCAGATGATATATCACTTGCAACAAGCGTAATGCCGCATGTTACGACAGCAGTGGCAATTGCCGTAATTACTGCCGTCAAAACAATCTTTCTTTTTTCTGTCATTCAAATCCACAGCCTTTCTGTCCAAAACGCAATATTTTACCATTAAAAAAATATAGGGGGCATTTTCATACCCCCGCAGTGCGTTCTCATATTTTCATTGAATTAGACTCAAGATACTTGTGTACCATCATTGCAACCTTGAATACAATTGCCTGGTCAAATTTTCTCAAATCTAAACCTGTAAGCTTGTATATTTTTTCAAGTCTGTAAACAAGCGTATTTCTGTGAACAAACAACTGTCTTGAGGTTTCGCTTACATTCAAATCATTTTCAAAGAATTTATTGATTGTAAGAATAGTTTCTTCATCAAGAGTTGAAATATCACCTTTCTTAAATACTTCCTGTAAGAATAATTCGCAAAGCTTTATAGGAAGCTGATATATAAGTCTTCCTATTCCCAAGCTGTCATAATTCAAGATGTATTTTTCTTCATCAAACACTTTGCCAACTTCAAGCGCAACCTGTGCCTCTTTATAAGCATTGTTAATCTGGTCAATATTAAGCGCAACTGTACTAAGTCCCACACTTACAGTAAGCATTGTTTCGGCGCTAATCGTATCTACTATCGCCTGAGCTGTTTCCTCAAGTTTTTCTGAAGTTTCAATTTCTTTTAATTCCTTGATAAGTACAATGTTATTGGCGTCTATGTTAATAACAAAATCCTTTTCTTTATCAGGAAACATATTTCTCAAAACATCAAAAATTCCGTTTTCGACCGATTCAAGTACCTTTATATAAAATACTGCTCTCGGCATATCAATATCAACATGAAGCTCTCGCGCCTTTTGATGCAAATCAAACGGAAGTAGGTTATCGAAAATGATATTCTGCATAAAATTATTTTTATCGTACTTTTCATCATAATAGTGACGTACATTGTTTGCAGTAACAACAATAGAATTGCAGCACAGCTTGGAAATTTCATCAGTTCCCTCTACATATACAATATATTCCGTATGTGGCTTTGCTGACATTGAACGGATAGTATATCCCTCTTTGAAAAGAAGCTTATCATTATTTGAAGCCGCATAAACAATGGCTTCTACCGCTTCATCAGAAGGCTCACTGCCGTTACTCGCCAAAATCAAACCATGAGAGTCAATAATTCCAAATTTTTTTGGATATACATCCGTCATCTGCGTTATGATATTCTGAAATGCCTTGCTTATCATTTTCATTCCTCCATTTATTATAAAATACAAAATACGATACTATATATGTTTATTATACATTATTTTTTTAACAATTGCAAGAGAACATTTATAAATTTCCTATAAAAGTTTGTTCTAAAGTAAAATTCGGAGTGAATTACTCCGAATTTTATTTTAAATATATTTTCTTAACTGTTTTAAAGCGCTTTTCTCAAGCCTCGAAACCTGTGCCTGAGAAATTCCGATTTCTTCAGCAACCTCCATTTGTGTACGGCTTTGGAAAAATCTTAAATTTAATATATGTTTTTCTCTTTCATCCAAATGCTTCATAGCCTCACTTAAAGCGATACTTTCAAGCCAGTTTTCATCTACATTTTTCGTATCCTTCACCTGGTCCATCACAAATATTGCTTCACCGCCGTCATGATATATCGGTTCAAATAACGACACAGGGTCAGCTATCGCGTCCAGAGCAAATACAACATCCTCTTTAGGCAAATTCAGTTCTTTTGCTATTTCAGATATTGTAGGTTCTTTTGAATTCTGACTGATAAGCTTTTCCTTAACGTGCATCGCCTTATACGCTATATCTTTTAAAGAACGGCTAACTCGTATAGAGTTATTATCTCTCAGATATCGTCTTATTTCACCAATAATCATAGGTACTGCATAAGTTGAAAACTGTACATTTTGACTTAAATCAAAATTATCAATCGCCTTGATTAAGCCAATGCAACCCACCTGAAATAAATCGTCTACATTTTCTCCTCTATTATTAAAGCGCTGTATAACACTCAGAACAAGTCTTAAATTACCGTTTACAAAAGTTTCCCTTGCTTCCATGTCTCCGGCTTTTATTTTTATAAACAGTTTATCCTTTTCTTCTCTCGATAATACCGGTAGTTTAGAAGTATTAACACCACATATCTCTACTTTACTCGTCATATCTTTTTCCTCCTTATTAAGCCGCAGTATACGCGGTTATGTACAAGATATGACGTAATTATGTATTAACACATTTTTGCTATTTCTTTTTTTAATCTGCTTATAATTCTTTTTTCAAGCCTGGATATGTATGACTGAGATATTCCCAGCATATCCGCTACTTCTTTTTGCGTTTTTTCTTTTTCGCTTCCAAGTCCAAATCTGAGCCGCATAATTTGCTGCTCGCGTCCTGACAGCTTACACAAAGCGTCCGCAAGCAGCTCCTTATCAACTTCATCCTCAATATTTTTACAGATAATATCATTATCCGTGCCTAAGATATCTGAAAGCAGAAGTTCGTTTCCGTCCCAGTCAACATTAAGCGGCTCATCTATTGAAACCTCGCTCCTCATGTTTGAATTTTTACGAAGATACATAAGTATTTCATTCTCTATACAGCGTGATGCATAGGTTGCCAGCTTTATGTTTTTTGAAGGATTAAAAGTATTTATCGCTTTAATAAGACCGATGGTTCCTATTGAAATCAAATCCTCAACATATATGCCTGTATTTTCAAATTTCCTTGCAATGTATACCACCAATCGCAGATTACGTTCAATCAGAATCGATTTTACGGATAAATCCCCCTCTGCAAGTCTGTGTATAAGCTCTGCTTCTTCCTCTTTTTTTAACGGCGGTGGAAGCGTATCACTGCCCCCTATATAGAAAAGCTCGTCGCATTTGAGCGGTGCGGCAAACACAAATTTTGTACTGAGTTTTCTTAATAATTCCATGTTCATTCTCCTTTTGCCTGAATTATAGTAAGCCTGCATTTATAATCGCGTGATACTCACTGTTTCTTGACAGTGGTTTATCGTAAATTCCCACGAAGCTTTTTTCATGACATTTCTTTTCTTCGGGAATTTCTATTTTATCCGCAAGAAACGCAAACAATATCCCACTTTGATTTCCAAGCGATTTAAAAGGTACCGCCCAAAGCTTCATTTCTTCTGCATGATTTGTCATTTCTGAAAAACAGCAATTCAAATCAAACAGTTTTTTCACACTCTCCCACTCCAAAATGCTGACATATTTCCCTGTTATGGGTTCTTTTAATAAATTTCCGCTGTCAAACAATGCCGTAACAGTTATTGTTTTGTCGTTATGTGTCACTGTCATTGTATAGTATTTTTTGTTTTTCCTGTTTTTAAACATTCTTATAAATAATACCATAATTAGGTATGAAACAATCAGCAATATTAAAAAAATTTTAGGCGGAATGTCAAAATATATAATTCCGGCCTTAGTAATTATTTGCAGTCTATTATTTGTAAGCGATACAATAAATATCATAGAAAATGTAATTATCCCACTTAACATTAAAAACCATGCAAACTGATTTAAAATGCGATTTCTGAGTTCAAAAAATGCAGTTAAAAGCATCAGAAATACAGTTATAAGACGCAGTGCATATGCAAAAATTACATGCATTTCTATGCAGAACACTGCCGTTGCCATTATTCCCCCTACTGCTGCTGCAAATAAAAGCCGCTTTTTTTTAGGTGATGTTTTATTTATAAAAAGTCCGAGAATGTACAGCATTATATATGCTGAAACAAAATTTATTATAAAAACCGTATCTGCATATACAACCATTCTCATCACCTCTAAGATGTATTATACTCCTTATTATGTAAGAAAAATGTCAAATGCAGTTGTCGAATAAAAAAAACATTTCGACATGAGAACAAAAATTTATGATAAAAAAAATAACTGCTATTTCAAGCAGTTATTTTAAAATTACTTTAATTCATATCCGCCTACGGGACGTATAGATAGTATATGACACATACCCTCGCCCAAAGCATCTTCAATTTTAGTTTTAAATTCATTAAGAATATCAAACGGAACAAAAGCCTGTACCGTTCCTGCAAAGCCTCCGCCGTGAACACGGTATGCGCCTCTGTCACCCAAAATTTCATCACACATTGCAAGCGTGAATGATACCGCCTGATTTTCAGGCATACTCGCCGCAAAAACATTTTGCAGATACATATATGAAGATTGTCCCGATTCTCTTACAAGAGCCAAAAAACGCTCAAAATCATTATCGGCAAGAGCCTGTGCCTCATACTGCGCACGTTTGTTGTCATTAAAAAAGTGTATTGCGCGTAATACTGCCCTGTCATTATGTAATTTTTCGCGTACATTTTTTATATTATCAAAAAACTCTTTTTCATCAATCTCTCGAAGATATTCTTTACCAAACACCCTCGCCACCACTTTCATGTCAGCAGGAATTGTAGCATATTCATCAGTTAAGTCGGCATGGTCTGCACCCGAATCAATTATACACAGCGCATGAGAATGTTTTTGAAGGTCAAAATCAACTTTTTTTACTATCGGTTTTTCTGTACTTGCAAAATCAATTGAAACAACTGAACCGACAGATGATGCCATTTGGTCCATCAGTCCGCTTGGCTTGTTATAATATACATTTTCTGCAAATTGTCCGAATTTTGCAATTTCAACAGGATTTACCTCACTATGAGCAAAAAGCCCATTTATAATTGTACCTATAAGCACCTCAAATGCTGCCGATGACGACATTCCCGACCCCTTTAACACATTCGAAACCGTATATGCATCAAATCCCTTTACATCATATCCGCAGTCAACAAATTTGCGGATTACGCCACGAATAAGAGATATTGCTTTATCATATTGTTCCTCGTGTATTTCAAGGTCATCAAGCTCAATTACATCCAAAGGGTAATTGCGAGACTGTATTCTTACCGTATTTGTACCATTCGGACGTGCTGCGGCAATTACATCAAGATTGATGCTTCCCGCAAGTACACAGCCATGCTGATGGTCTGTATGATTACCTCCGATTTCTGTACGTCCCGGCGCTGAAAACAGCGCTATATCAGAAGCATTACCAAAAGTTTTCTCAAAACTGTCAATTACATCTATGTACCTTTCGGCATACTGTTTTACAGCACTTTTTTCACAGGCATAAAGATACGATAATTTTTCATCGTATTCACCGTTTTTAAGCGCATTTTTTGTATCATCTATTAAACGCATATAACCTCCTGTTTATTCAACCATAAGAAAATCACTTACAATTTGGTGCATTTCATCTTTATTGCATACAAGGTCAAACACAACCGATTTATCTTTAAGGTCATAAAGAGATTTCGGAATTTGCATTTTGCTCTCTTCTGCAAGCTCCTCAAGAAGTGTAAATTCGTCCTTGCCTACAACAGCATTATGGTCTTTAAGCGCAATAAGAACACTTTGATTAAACTTAAACGGACTTGCCGTTGAGGCTATAACCGTTTTGGTCTTATCGCCTGTTTCTGCAATATACTTATCATACACTGATTTAGCGACAGCCGTATGCGTATCAATTACATAATCATACTCTTCTGCGCATTTTTTAATAGTGTCCATTGTTTCAGTGTCGTCACAGTAATTTGCATAGAACATATTCTGCATTTTTTGTTTTACATCAGATGAGATTTCATAGACACCCGTTGTATTCAATTCCTTCATCAAATTGCTTACAACTGTATCATCATGGTCTGTAAGGTCATACAGAAAGCGTTCCAGATTACTTGATATAAGAATATCCATAGAAGGAGAAATAGTGGTATGGAAACCCCTGTTTTTATTGTAAACACCTGTTCTTATAAAATCTGTTAATACATTATTTTCATTTGAAGCACAGATAAACTTTGAAATAGGAAGTCCCATTTTTTTTGCGTAATATGCCGCAAGAATATTTCCGAAATTTCCCGTCGGAACAACTACGTTTATTTTTTCACCTGCAGTAATGTCATTATTCTTTAGAAGCTCCGCATAAGCTGAGAAGTAATAAACAATCTGCGGTACCAATCTGCCCCAGTTAATTGAATTTGCAGATGACAGTTTAAAACTGTTTCTTTCAAGCAGACTTTTATATTCATTATCCGTAAAGATTTTTTTCACACCGTTCTGTGCATCGTCAAAATTACCCTTTACTGCGGCTACATTTACATTATTTCCTTCCTGTGTAACCATCTGGAGCTTTTGAATTTCACTTACGCCGTTATCAGGATAAAATACAATAATACGTGTACCGCTTACATCCTTAAATCCTTCCAACGCCGCTTTTCCGGTATCACCCGAAGTTGCTACCAGAATAACTATCTCCTTATCCTCATT
>CAJTUY010000007.1:33778-46437 GCA_910579415.1 uncultured Clostridia bacterium
CTGAAGCGCCATATCCTTAAACGCGCATGTGGGACCATGCCATAGTTCAAGGAAATATACTTCATTATCAAGCTTATAAAGCGGCGCAATACTTTCCGTACCAAACTTTTCTTTTGTATATGCACGGTCGATACAAGCCTTTAGTTCCTCCTCTGTAAAATCCGTAAGGAATCTGCTTAAAACAAAGTATGCTCTCTCATTATAGGACTTGGATATCAGACTTTTTATATCCTCAATACTTACTGTCGGGAATGATTCCGGCACAAACAGTCCGCCCTCTGCACTAAGACCCGTCTTTATAGCCTGTGCAGAACTTACCGAGATACTCTTATCCCTTGTACTTTGATAATTCATCTTTTCAAACCTCCACATAGATATGTCTGCACAATAAATAAACTGTGCAGACATTTTTATTTTACGCTAATCTCTTTATGTAGTCCGGCGCTGTGTCAGCATCGATACTAACTGAGATTACAAAATCAATATTGAATTTCTGGCTCATACTTTCAAGTCTTTTCAAAAATGATTCAAATCCGTCCAACTCTGTTGTTCCTACAACTTTAAATATGCTGTCAACAAAGACATTAGTAATATCAAAATCCCTGCTTACAATACCGCATATAAATCCAAGAAATTCACTGTATGATTCTATATCAAATTCAGATGTGTTTGCCATTCTTGCTTTAGATTTAATATCAAACATATTCTCACCGGTACTGCTGATATATACAACATTACCTTTTGCGACTGTAAGCGCCGTGTTTACCTTGTCAATAAGTGCCTTTGTTTTTCCGGTTCCTTTTTTACCAATAAGAAGCTCAACCATGTTAATCTTCCTCCTTTAATAATATTTTTCTATTATCTGAGATTTCTCTCATAAATACTTATTCTGACAGTCTTTTTTCAAGTTCGTCCTTTGCATCTTCATATCCCGGTTTTCCTAAAAGAGCAAACATATTCTTTTTGTACGCTTCAACTCCCGGCTGGTCAAACGGATTTACGCCCAGTAAATATCCCGAAAGTCCGCATGCCTTTTCAAAGAAGTATACAAGCTTGCCGAAGTTATATGCGTCCAGCACAGGAATTTTAACTGCAAGATTAGGTACATGACCGTCTGTATGCGCAAGCGCAGTTCCCTGAGCTGCTTTTGAATTAACATAGTCAATTGTTTTTCCTGCAAGGAAATTAAGACCGTCAATATTATCAGCTGTTGCCGCGATTTCAATATCTTTTCTCGGATTTTCCACAAGCAATGCTGTTTCAAACAATATTCTTTGTCCTTCCTGTATATACTGTCCCATTGAATGAAGGTCACTTGAGAAATCTGCTGCCGCCGGGAAAATACCTTTATTATCTTTACCCTCGCTCTCGCCGTAAAGCTGTTTCCACCACTCTCCGAAATAGTGAATCGCAGGCTCATAGTTAACCATCATTTCAACTGTCTTTCCTTTTCTTGAAAGCGCATTTCTGACAACAGCATACTGATAGCACTGATTATTTTTGAGTTCGGGATTTGAATATTCATCCTGCCCGTCTTTCGCACCCTGCATCATTTTATCAATATCAATACCTGCGGCAGCAATCGGAAGCAATCCTACCGCTGTAAGCACTGAATATCTGCCGCCTATATCATCAGCTATAACAAAGGTTTCATATCCTTCTTCATCAGCCAGCGATTTAAGCGCGCCCCGCGCTTTGTCTGTTGTGGCATAAATACGTTCTCTTGCGCCGTCTTTACCGTATTTCTTTTCAAGTAAATCCTTAAAAATTCTAAAAGCAATCGCCGGCTCGGTAGTAGTTCCAGATTTTGATATTACGTTTACTGAAATATCCTTGCCATCAACAGCCTCCAATAAATCAGCCATATATGTTGAACTGATATTATTTCCTGCAAAGAATACTTTCGGTCCTTTTCTTTTGTCTGAGTCAAGTGCATTATAAAATGAATGCTGAAGCATTTCTACCGCTGCCCTTGCACCCAGATATGAACCTCCTATACCTATAACCACAAGCACATCAGAATTGGAACGGATTTTTTCAGCCGCTTTTTTAATTCTCGCAAATTCATCCTTATCATAATCGGTGGGCAAATTTACCCATCCCAAAAAGTCATTGCCCGCGCCTGTTTTATTATGAAGCATATTATGCGCCTCTTTAACATAAGGCGCCATATTATCAATTTCATGCTGTCCCACGAACGGGATAGCCTTTGAATAATCAAAACTAATACTGCTCATTTTACTGCCTCCTAAAATACTTTAATATTAGCTATATTTTATACTATTTTAACCGTCAGGTCAATAGATATTTCAATTTTATTCCTAAATATTTTTTAAACTGTCCGCAAAGCGTGATGTATATTCGGAAATATGTTTTAAATCACTGTCCGAAGGTGTAAAAACCGTACATATCGGTTTTTCAAAAGGTTTCATTCTTAACTGTGAAAGAAAACGGTGTACAAGCTCTGTTCCCTCTCCGCTCCAACCGTATGAACCAAATACAAAATACGGTTTGCCTTTTAAATTCACCGCGTCAGCTTCTGAAAGCAACCTCCACATTGCTTTCGATGCGTTTTTATTTATAGTAGGAGTTCCGAATGCCAGTGCATCGGAGGTGTTTAATGCCTTAACGGCAGATTTATCATTAACATCGTATAAATTTACACTCATATGGCATCGTTTAAGAGTTTTAACTATTTCACAGGCCATCTTCATTGTATTTTTATTATCCTCAGAGCAAAACACTGCAACCTGAACATTTTCTTCCTTTCTGCACAGTGCAAAATAATTTTTCAGATTTTCCTGTACATCTTTTATTACAGGTGAACCATGACATGGAAAAATCCCCTTCAAAGTTTTTTCGGCTATTAAGTCAATGGCATTTCCGGCAAATACCCTGTGCGGAGCTAATATTTCATTAAAATATTCCTCTCTTTCACAACTGATACAAGCATTAAAAGCAGTTTTTGACGCAAACAGCCTTCCTGAAAAAACAATTTCATTCTGATGCGCATATGTAAGCATCGTATCCTGCCATGGAAGACATGGTGCAATTAAAAATTCAAGCGTTTTATTATTACCTAATTCAAGTGTTTCACCATTCTTTGCCACATGCTCATTAAAGGTCATATTTGTCATTTCTTTTAAATTCTTAACAGCAGGAATGGTTCCTATAACCTTAATTTCAGAATTTTTGCTCAAAATTTGTTCAATACTTTTTAAATATTCGGTTCCGGTGTAATTACAGATAAGATAATCTATATTAGAAACAGGAATTATCTTCTCAATTTTTTGTATAAATTCTTCGGCATAATCACTGTGTACAGTTTCTATCAATGCAGTCTTATCGCCTTTTATCAGATACGAATTATACGATGTATCTATTAAAGGTTTATCAAAGAAATCACTCTTAGTTCTATTTCCGTGTACACCGACATAGAATATATCTTTCATTATTTCTGTCTGCATACCATCGACACCCAATCTTTTCGCTGATTTACCGTTATTATTTCAAATCCGTTTTCTTCAAGAACCTTCTTTACATCGTCAGCCCTGTCTGTAATTATACCAGATGTGATGAATACACCATCATCTGTCATATACTTCTTCGCCGCAGGCGCAAGCGCAATTATAACATCCGCAACAATATTTGCCGCAATCACTTCATATTTATTCTTTGAAATCTCCGTTTGTATATCGGTATCTGTTACAATATTTCCCGAAAACACCTTATATTTACTTCGGTCTATATTATTTCTGTCAGCATTTTGATATGCTGTATCAACTGCGTTGGGGTCAATATCTATCGCAACCGCTTTTTCAGCACCCAGCAGCAATGAAATAATCGATAAAATACCGCTTCCGCAGCCGAGATCAAGCATTTTAATATCCGGCTTTATGTATTTTTCCAACGCTTCAATGCAAAGCTGGGTTGTATAGTGCGAACCTGTACCAAAACTCATGCCGGGTTCAATGTTAAATACTACTCTGTCCGTAGGCTCTTTCAAGTCCTCCCATTCAGGCTTAATCATAATCTTTTCACCAATCTCAATAGGATGAAAATACTGACGCCAGTTGTTTGCCCAATCCTGTTCGGTCATGCTATCTATTTCTATTTCAAGTCTGCCATATTCATTACTGTCATCAAGCTTTTTCAGTTCTGACAAGGTAGATTTTATTGAAAGCAACAATTCCCGTCCTTCGGTATCATCACTTACATATGTTTTTACCTTTGTTTCACCTTCCATTTTCCTTACAAGATCATCATCAACATAATCCCAATACTGTTTGTTTTCTTTAAGGAAGTTCTTAAAATCCTGCTCATCCTCAATTTCAATTCCTGAAATTCCGAGTTGATACAATCTGCCGCTTACAGGTTCAATTCCCTGTGATGTAGTAAAAATTGATACTTTTATCCAGTCCATATCTATCCTCCGTTAGCATATTCAGTCACAAAAAAGCAATATCTTAGGATACTGCTTTTAAAAAATCAATCCAAAAAGTCTTTTAGCTTTTTGCTTCTGCTTGGATGGCGCAGTTTTCTCAATGCTTTAGCCTCAATCTGACGAATTCGCTCTCTTGTAACCTCGAATTCCTTACCGACTTCCTCCAGTGTTCTTGCACGCCCGTCATCAAGACCAAAACGAAGCCTTAAAACCTTCGCTTCACGAGGTGTCAGCGTATTCAAAACATCTCCAAGCTGTTCTTTGAGCAAAACAAAACTCGCCGCTTCACTCGGAGCCGGTGCATCGTCATCCGGAATAAAATCGCCTAAATGGCTGTCTTCTTCTTCTCCAATAGGAGTTTCAAGTGAAACAGGTTCCTGTGAAATTTTAGATATTTCACGAACCTTCTCAACGGGCATATTTAATTCCTTTGCCAGTTCCTCAGGAGTAGGCTCACGTCCAAGCTCCTGTACAAGCTGACGTGATACTCTTACAAGCTTGTTAATTGTTTCAACCATATGAACAGGAATTCTTATTGTCCTTGCCTGGTCGGCAATAGCACGTGTAATAGCTTGCCTTATCCACCATGTTGCATATGTCGAGAACTTAAATCCTTTTGTATGGTCAAACTTGTCCACCGCCTTAATAAGACCTAGATTTCCTTCCTGAATAAGGTCAAGAAACATCATGCCTCGTCCTACATAACGCTTTGCTATACTTACAACAAGACGAAGATTTGCCTCCGCAAGGCTCTTTTTCGCCTGCTCTCCGTCAGCGATAATTAAGTTAAGCTGTTCTAATGTTTCTTCTGTTATATCCTCTCCCAATTCTTCTATCTGAGTTTTTGCATCCTCGCCGCTAAGCATTCTCTTAGCAAGCGACATTTCCTCATCTGCTGTAAGAAGATTAACCTTTCCTATTTCTTTTAGGTACATTTTTACATGGTCGTCAATATTAACACCTTCGGGTACAGATAAGTCCTCAAGTTCTTCTTTTGAAACCTCAATTTCCTCAAGCTCTTTATCCATATCCTCAACAAGCTCTATACCTTCTTTTTCCAACTTGTCGCACAACTGTTCAATTTCTTCGGCTGTTACTTCAATTTCCTCGAAGGCTTCAGTTATTTCTTTATAGGCTAGAACCCCTTTTTTCTTACCCTTCTCAACAAGCTCTTTTTTTATTGCTTTTTTCTTTTCAAGCATTATCTTTATTCCTCCCAAGTATTTTTTTCATCTAAAAGCCTTTGACGTTCCGTAAAAAGCTGCGCGAGAATTGCCGCGTCTGTTTCTGTGCTTATACGAATATTAAGCTTTTCAAGTTTTATTGTATATAAAAGCTCTCTGACAGTTGCCTCGTCACCGCTGTAAATCTCAAGATTATAAAATACCTCCGACGCTTCGCTTATATCAGAACCGCTGAAAGCATTTAAAATCATCGCAGGGTCAGGCGGCATACCATTACTGTAACTGTCATAAATACTTTTGGCTATACGGCGGTAAACGTCTGTCGAAAATTCCGCTTCACCGATTTGCGATACCGCAATTTTATACAGCTTCTTACTTTGTGAAATAAGTCCGAGAAGTCTTTTTTCGGCTTCTAAAAGACTGGCTGAAACTCTTTCTTTTTTTTCGGTTTCACGCTGACGCTGAGCCGATTTCTTTTGATATTCTGTTTTGTTGGGTATTTTTTTATATGAACTTTTAGAAGTTTTTTCACGATATTTGCTAAAAATGGCATCGCGGCTTATGCCGGTATCCTCTGCCGTTTTGGTTATATATGCATCTATTTCCACAGCATCTTTCAAGTGGGTAAATACATCCACTGCTTCATCTATAAACAATATTTTACCGTTAGTATATGTAATATCATATTTATTTTTTATAAGAGAAATCTTAAATTCTGTTGCAGGTATTGCATTTTTGACCGCTTCCCTGAATTTTTCAATTCCATTCTTATTTATGTATTCATCAGGGTCCTTTGCATTATTAAGACGTATTACCCTAGAACGTCCGCCTGCATCGGCGATAATATCTATTGCTCTGAGTGCCGCTTTTATACCGGCTTCATCACTGTCATAGCAAATAAGAATTTCGCCTGCATAACGCAGCATGAGCTTAGCCTGATTTTCAGTTATTGCAGTTCCGAGAGTTGCAACTATATTTTGTATTCCCGCCTGATATACTGATATTACATCCATATACCCTTCACATAAAATTATATCTGATGATTTTGAATTTTTTGCCAAATTCAACGAGAATAAATTTCTGCCCTTATCAAATACAGGGGTTTCGGGTGAATTAAGATATTTAGGGATTTTGTATCCGTTAATCTCTTTATTGTTGTGCATTATTCTGCCGCCGAAACCTATTACATTGCCGCGCACATCAATTATCGGGAACATAACTCTGTCACGAAATTTATCGTATATTCTTCCATCTCTGCTTACTGCCAGACCTGCCTCAACCACTTCATCTGTTTTAAAGCCCTTTGACGCAAGATATTTTAAAAGCACATCACGTCTGTCGGAAGCATATCCCAAACCGTAAACTGTTATTGTCTTCCATGAAATACTGCGTTTTTTGAAATATTGTTGGGCATTTTGACCTGTTTTAGGATCTTTTAAACAGTCGTAGAAAAATCTTGCGGCATATTTATTCATCGCAAGTATTCGTTTCTTTTTTTCATGGTCTGCGCTGCTGAAATTTTCATCATCCTCAGGAATTACTATACCTGCCCTATCCGCAAGCAACTTCAGCGCATCCACAAAATCAAGATTTTCGGTACGCATGACAAACTGCACTAAATTACCGCTTGCACCGCAACCAAAACAGTGAAACAGCTGTTTTTCCCTGCTTACATGAAAAGAGGGAGATTTTTCGCTGTGAAACGGACACAAGCCGCTGTAATCACGTCCCGTTTTTTTGAGGGTGACATATTGTGACACATAGTCAATAATATCATTTTCATCGCAGATATTTGATATTATTTCATCCGAAATACGTCTTGGCATCAACTGCCACCTCCCTCATTCATGATATTATTGTCACACAATACACAGAAAAATATACCTTCCGTACAATTTACAGCTTACATGTACAGTTAATATTTACCCTTATTTTCTGTTTTATAACAATCTTTTCCCTTTATATATTACAACATTTAATGATGAAACTCCTTTTTTTCGATTTATTTTTAATTAAAATCAAAAAGAGGAGTAAACTCCCCTTTTTACTAATTCATAACCGCTGCTCCAATCAGCGTATTTATATCATCAATATTATTGTGTTCCATATATTCCTCAATTTCACGCTTTGCCGATAATATTAAGTCAGGCTTTGCAAAAAGACCTGTGCCGAGCGCTACAAGAGATGCTCCTGCAAGCATCATCTCTATAACATCTGCACCATTCATAACCCCACCCATACCTATAATAGGCAGATTAACCGCGTTATATACCTCATAAATCATACGTACAGCCACAGGCTTTACGGCTGGCCCCGAAAGTCCGCCCGTATTATTTTTTAATACAGGACGCCGTGTATTTATATCTATTTTCATACCAAGCAGCGTGTTAATCAGCGACAAAGCATCTGCACCGCCGGCTTCCGCCGCTTTTGCAATTTCAACTATTGACGTTACATTGGGTGACAGCTTTACCACAAGAGGTTTTCTGCAATGTTTTTTCACTTCTCCCGTAAGTTCATTAACTACTTTAGGGTCTGTTCCGAATGCCAGTCCTCCATGCTTTACATTGGGACACGAAATGTTCATTTCAATAAGAGCAACATCAGTATCCGAAAGAATTTCCGCCATTTCGCAGTATTCCTCAATCGTATTTCCTGACATATTAGCAATTACATGAGTATCATAACCGGACAAAATAGGCATAATACTTTCTGCAAAATATTCAACACCTGGATTCTGAAGTCCTACGCTGTTTAGTATTCCGCTTGCCGTTTCTGCAATACGCGGCGGCTTATTTCCTGCTCGCGGATACCTTGTAAGTCCTTTCGCACCAAACCCTCCGTATTCCTCAATGGGTACTATCTGATTGTATTCCATGCCAAATCCAAATGTACCCGAAGCAGTAACAATAGGATTTTTAAACTCAACTCCGCAGAAGTTTACTTTTGTGTTAATCATTCAGCGTCACCTCCTCAGAATAGAAAACAGGACCATTTGTACAAACTTTGGCATACTTTTCGCTTCCGTCATTCTTCGTTTCACAACTACACACAAGACACGCTCCTATGCCGCATCCCATACGCTGTTCAAGAGAAAGCTGACACTTAATTCCTCGTTCTTCGGCAATCTTTTTTACTGCCCTCAGCATAGGCATCGGTCCGCATGAATAAATCATATCACACTCATGAGAGTTTAAATACTGTTCCATCGCACTTGCTATATAACCGCTGTAACCATAGCTTCCGTCATCAGTTCCAACAATAACCATATTTGCCTCTGCTTCAAATTCTTGTTCCATAACAACGCGGTCTTTGCTCCTGAAGCCGAGAAACACATCTGCTGTTTTCAATTCCTTTGCCAGCTTATACAACGGAAAAACACCTATTCCTCCGCCTATAATTACAGGATTTTTCACACTTTCTTTAATTTCAAATCCATGTCCCAGCGGTCCCAATATATCAATATAATCGCCTTCCTCTTTTTTTGAAAGTTCGGAAGTACCCTCGCCCTTAACTTCAAAAATAAAACGCACCTCACCGTTTTGCGCATCGCAAATACTTATAGGACGGCGCAAAAATGTACTGTCCCCGCAATTTATATGCAGAAATTGTCCGCACTGAGTATTCAGAGCAATTTCTTCGCTTGCTACCGTAAAATCAAATATGCCCTTTGCAATTTCTTTTTTTCGTACAAGCTTACAGTTTTCTGTCTTTTTCATTATACCTTCTCCCTATAACACACTCGTTAAATCATCTTTCATGCGTATCGCTTCGGCTCTTGCCGCTTCAGCAAACTGCTCCTCTTTATAATTACCTTTCTTATAAGCGCACATAATCCCGCGAGAAGAATTTACAATTGCTCCCAAACCATCAGAATTAAAACATGACTTTACCCCCTCTGCTCCGCCGCCCTGAGCGCCGTATCCCGGAACAAGGAAATATGATTCAGGCATAAGTTTTCTAAGTACCTGTGCCTGTTCAGGATATGTAGCTCCGACAACCGCACCTACTGCGCCGTAACCACTTTTCCCAATTGTATCTGAATTCCATTTGTTAACATATCGCGCAATTTTTTCATAAACGTGTTCACCGTCAGAAATTAAATCCTGAATTTCTCCCGATGACGGATTTGACATTTTTACAAGCGTAAATATTGCCTTATCATATTTCTTGCAGTCCTCAATAAAAGGCTTTACTCCGTCAGAACCCGGAAAAGGATTTACTGTTATACAATCCACCGGACAAGCATCGTACGCTTCTCCGTCTACATCAACTTTTCCGAGATACGCCTTTGAATATGCCTCCGCAGTACTTCCTATATCATTTCTCTTTACGTCAAGAATTACATACAATCCTTTTTCCTTTGCATAGGAAATTGTTCTGTGCATAACCTCCTCGCCGTATAATCCATACATTTCATAAAACGCTGACTGAGGTTTTACTGCTGGAACAACGTCATAAATCGCATCAATAAGCCCTTTGTTGTATTCCCATATAGCTTCCGATGCTCCTTTTAAATTTTTTCCGTACTCAGCATATGCCTTTTTCTTAATATATTCCGGCACATAGTCAAGCTTCGGATCAAGCCCTGCCACTGAAGGATTGCCTTTAGCCTTAATCTTTTCTACCAACAAATCTACTGACATAATTTTCCTCCTATAAAAGTACACCCTGATTAACAACTATTTCTCCGCCTACGATGACATATTCCGGTTTTCCGCAAAGTTCAAAGCCATCATAAGGCGAATTCTTGCTCTTTGAACTGAATTTTGAAACATCAACCGTCCATGACTCAGATGGGTCAAATATCGTAATATCTGCTGAATTACCAACAGAAAGATTGCCCTTGTTAAGACCAAGTATTTTTGATGGATTTACCGCCATTTTCTCTATAAGCTCATTGATTGTAAGCACTCCTGCTTCAACCAAATACTTAAGTCCTAAACCAAGCGAAGTTTCAAATCCGACTATTCCGTTTAAAGCCATCGCGAATTCACAGTTCTTTTCATCAATATGATGCGGCGCATGGTCTGTTACTATACAATCAATTGTACCATCCTTAAGTCCTTCTTTTATCGCTTCGACATCATCATCTGTTCTTAACGGCGGATTCATTTTCGCATTTGTATTAAAGCCGTCAACAGCCTTTTCAGTAAGTGTAAAATAGTGCGGACAGGTTTCACATGTAACACGTACTCCGCGTTTTTTTGCCTGTCTTACAAGCTCTACCGAACCGCGTGTACTGACATGCGCAATATGAATGGCCGTATCTGTTGCCTCTGCTATGAGTATATCACGCGAAACCATTACTTCCTCAGCCGCACGCGTTATACCTCGAAGTCCAAGATACGTTGACATAAATCCTTCATTCATATGCCCACCGTCAGCAAGACTTATATCTTCACAGTGTGAAATGACAGTTATATCAAACATATCGGCATACTGCATAGCTCTGCGCATCAGTCCGGCTTCCGTAACCGGTCTTCCGTCATCAGATATTGCAACCGCACCGGCAAATTTCATTTCTCCTATTTCAGCAAGTTCTTCACCTTTAAGTCCCTTTGATATTGCTCCGATAGGAAATACGTTTACATATCCCGATTCCTTTGACTTTGATTTAATATATGAAATAACTGCTTCATTATCAGCAACAGGTTTTGTGTTAGGCATACACGCAACAGAAGTTATGCCTCCCATAACCGCGCTTTTTGTGCCTGTTTCTACATCTTCCTTGTACTCCTGTCCCGGATCACGAAGATGACAATGCATATCAACCAGTCCGGGTGATACAATTTTGCCGTTGGCTTCAATTACCTCCATGTCTATTCCGTCAAGATCAATTTTATCATCTATTTCCTCTATAATACCTTTATTTATAAAAATATCGGCTGTTTTATCAATATTATTCTCTGGGTCAATTACTCTGCCACCCTTAATTAAAATTTTCATTGCTACATCACCTTTCACAATTATTCTTCAAAACCGCCCTGAGCCAGTATTTTCATTACTGCCATTCTTACGGCAACACCGCTTGTGACCTGTTCATTTATAACACTTTGGTCACCGTCTATAACGGAAGAAGAAAATTCAACGCCTCGATTTACAGGTCCCGGATGCATTACAAGCGCATCAGGCTTTGCAAACTTCAAACGTTTATCATCAACTCCAAAAAATCTGTAATATTCTCTCAGGCTTGGAAACAAACCGCTTTTCTGACGTTCAAGCTGAATACGCAGTCCCATTACAACATCTGCATCTATTATTGTTTCCTGCACACTGTTAAATACGCTTACTCCCAGCTTGTCCATATCGGGAGGTATAAGCGTACTCGGTCCGCCTACGCTTACCTGCGCACCGAGTTTTTTTAGTCCGTAAATATTACTCCGTACCACTCTGCTATGGTTAATATCTCCCACTATTGCGACCTTTAGTCCTTTTATTGCGCCTTTTTTCTCAATAATTGTAAGCATATCCAAAAGCGCCTGTGTAGGATGCTCGTCCATTCCGTCACCTGCATTTATTACAGATGCATTTACAATAGGGGCTATAAGATGCGGTGCGCCGCTCATACTGTGACGCATAACAAGAATATCCGTCCCCATTGCGTTTATTGTATTCGCAGTATCTATAAGAGTTTCACCCTTCTGCACAGAAGAACCGCTTGCTGTAATATTAGCTGCATTAGCGCTCATGTATTTTGCTGCAAGTTCAAAAGAAAGTCTTGTACGCGTACTGTTTTCATAAAAAAGATTTACAACAGCCCTTCCTGCCAAATCCTTTGTTTTCTTTTCTTTCTGAAGGACTATTTTTTTCATCTGCGCCGCCTCATCAAGAATTGCATTTATGCTTTCCGCGCTTAAATCCTTTAACCCGAGCAAATCCTTTTTCATATACAATACCCCCTTGTCCGTAAAATTTTGCTATCCTAAGTATTATATAACAATTTTACTTTCTTGTCTATACAATCAACAAAATATTAAAAAAAATTAACAAATATTCATTTTTTTTCGACTTTTTAACAAAAACACTTG
>CAJTUY010000007.1:46458-57085 GCA_910579415.1 uncultured Clostridia bacterium
ATAATACGCATAATTATGTGAAAGGATTGAAATATATGGAGCAAACTATACTTGTTATCGAGGACGAACAGAATATTAACGATATCCTCACGTTTTCATTGAGTAAAGAAGGTTACAGAACCATATCTGCCCTTGACGGCACAACAGGACTTGAAATGGCGCTTACCGAAAATCCCGATCTTATCCTTCTTGACGTTATGCTGCCCGGTCTTGACGGCTGGGAGGTATGTAAAAAGGTACGTGAACATTCTCAGGTTCCTATTATTATGCTTACTGCACGCGAAGACGAAATTGATAAGGTTTTAGGTCTTGAGCTTGGTGCTGACGACTATATAACAAAGCCTTACTCAATGCGTGAGCTTGCGGCAAGAGTGAAAGCCAACATACGACGAAGCACTGCACAGCAGATTGCTCAGGAGCCTGAACCTGCAAATCAGAGTTCGATTGTCTCCGGTGATCTGACAATAAATGTAGAACGCTATGAAGTCACCAAAAACGGCGAAATTATAGACATCACCCTCAGAGAGTTTGAGCTTCTGCGCTTTTTGGCAACTCAGCCCGACAAGATTTATTCAAGAGAAAAACTTTTGGAAAACGTGTGGGGATATGAATACTACGGTGATGTACGTACAGTTGATGTTACAGTACGTCGTCTTAGAGAAAAAATTGAGGATGACCCGAGTATGCCGAAATACATTATCACTAAACGTGGAGTAGGCTATTACTTTAACAGATAAATGATTTTAAGCACCCAAGCAGCTTTGTTTTGGGTGCTTCTGAATATTTAAAGAAAGGTTTTTGAAATATGTTCAAAAGTATACGTTGGAAAATTACAATAATCTTTGTACTTCTTGTACTGATTACTGAAATACTTATAGGCGGTTTTAACATTTTCTCTGTACTTAACCACTATCACAGGGATTTTTCAGATAACATAGACAATGTCTTTACTACTGAAATGAAAAATGACCTGCTTGCCGCCGCAAATGAAATAACGATTCCTTCTGAAGTTTCATCAAGTATTACAATTGAAGGATTTTCACAGAACAATATCAATCTTATAAATGACGTTATAGCTTCAAATTCAGGAACTCTCGGAATTACCTCAACGCGTTTTTACTGTATTCTTGACGGCATGACAGGAGAGATACTTCAATCGTCAAACGGGATAACCGAAATTGACAAAAATGCAACAACCTCTGAAGCTCTTAAAGGCATCGAAAGCCGCGAAACCGGTATAACAAAACCGTATATGGATTATGCTTTCCCCCTCAAGAACGGAAACGATGTTAAATATATTGTATACATCAAAGATACCTGTAACGATCAGGCATCTACGCTTAACACTCTTGTAAGGACACTGCTCATATCACTATTGCTTACCATTATCATTTCAGCAATAGCAGGAAGCTTTATTGCTAATTTCATCACGGTTCCCATACAACAATTATCAGTACAGGCGCGCAAGCTTGCTGATGGAGATATAAACGCTCTGCAAAAATCTGAATCAAAAGATGAAATAGGAAATCTTACCAATTCGCTGATTTATCTTGCTCATACCAGAAAACAGTCGTCTGACCAGGCAATGGGTGAAAAAATCAAGGTTGAAACAATTCTTCAGAACATGAACGACGGAATTCTGGCATTTGATATGAAAGGTAAGCTTATTCACTTTAATCCTGAAGCAAAAAGACTTTTAAACAGACAATATCTCGACGACATACGGTTTGACCGTTTCTTTAAAGAAATAAATGCAAATATAACACTTGGTGATTTACTCTACATGAAACCTGACGGAAGCGTTGAACGCGAGATAAAGCTTGCCAATCAGTACCTGCATCTTAATTTTGCAACCTTTAAAGTTGATAATAAGGTAGGCGGAATTATAGTTGTTATTCACGATGTTACCAAGCAGGAAAAGCTGGAGCAGTCACGTCGTGACTTTGTGGCAAATGTTTCACACGAACTCAGAACTCCGCTTACTACCATTAAGTCATATTCCGAAACTCTCGCCGACATGACCGATGTTGACAGAGAGCTTCAGATAAGATTTCTTAATGTAATTGCAACAGAATCAGACAGAATGGCACGTATAATAAGCAATCTTCTTACTCTTGCAGAACTCGATGAAAATCATACCTATATTAAGCCTCCCGAACCTATTGATGTTCGGAAAATGCTTGAAACAATAGTTGAGCGCATGAGTCTTACTGCGCAAAAAAAGCATCAGACGCTTACCTATCACCCGATAAATGATGTCCCTATAATAGCGGGTGACCATGATGTTCTTGAGCGTATTATCATAAACATCGTAAGTAACGCTCTTAAATACACTCGCGACGGCGGACGCATTGAGGTTTATTCCAGCAAGGTTTACACCGACATTTCAATTAAAGTTGTTGATAACGGTATCGGAATACAGGAGGATAAGCTTCCTCATATTTTTGACCGCTTCTACCGCGTTGATAAAGCGCGTTCACGAGATACCGGCGGTACGGGGCTTGGACTTGCAATAGCAAAGCAATCGCTTGAATCGGTATTTAACGGTAAAATCAAAATTGCAAGTGAATTTCATAAGGGTACGGAGGTTACAATTACCATTCCCGTTAATCAGTAAATATGCAAACGGCTGTTAAATAATAACAGCCGTTTAATTTATATTCTATTTGCATGACAAAATAATAGTAACACAAAAGCCATTATCATTTTCCGCTATAAAGTTTCCTCCGTGAGCAGTAATAATTCTATATGCGACAGGAAGTCCAAGTCCATGTGCCGTTTTTGGTATTATGCCTATGTTATCTATTACTTCTTTTTCTACACCTGTTCCATTATCTCTGATTTCAATTTCTACCAAATTATCTGATTTAATTATCCGTTCAGTAATCGTCACTTTGCAGCTTTCATTATGAACAACACTATTATTTATGATGTTAAAAACTGCGCGTTCAATCAGATGCTCATCCCCCCGAACAACTGCATTTTCATCATTTAAAATAAGCTCTATATCAGCGTTTACACTACTGTTTATAATGTCAGAAGCAACATGTCTTAAAAGGAAGCAAACCTTTATATCTGTCATTTTTAACGGTTGCATATCATATTCAAGCGATGAAATCAAATTCAAATCACCGACCAGTTTTTTTATTTTCATTGTCTGAGCAGTAATCAACTCCAGTTTTCCGTATTCATCTGCCGTAAGTTTTTCGTTCGTCATAAGCTCCTCAGCACAGCCTGAGATAACAGATAAAGGTGTACGAATATCATGCGATACTCCTGCAATCCAGTTAGCTCTTGCATTATCCCGTCTTTTGATAACATCATTTTTATACTGAATTTTTTGCGATGTTTTGTTCATATTTTTCACTACAACACGTAAAAAGCCTTTTTCCTTTAAATTCAGCGGAGTTTCATTTCTCAAACTGCTTATTCCCAGCATTACTGTTTTAATATTTTTGTATATTCCCGTACTGAGCATACAAGCAAGAATAGCAGCAATAATTACATTTACTGCAAATACAATGACAATCCTTTGCGGCAGTGAATCAAACCATGCCATAGAATACTCCATATCATATTTCCCCACCGCATTTTTTGGATACCCGAGTACAAAAAGACCGTATTCCTCAGTTCTCAGATATACAGGATAATCATTTAAAAACCATTTAGCCATTTTAGCAACATCATTTATAGAATAGCTGGACGGTATATCCTCCGGCATATTTTCACTCCATATAACATTACCATATGTTGATATAAGTATTGTCCATGTACCGTCGGGAATGTCAGGTTTTCTGCCGTTTTCATATGCATTCACAGTTTCCTCGAGCATTTTTTGCGGTGTAGCGTTGTATACTTTCCTTTCATCGCTGAATGTCAACGCGAAAGTCAAAAAATTAAGTATAAGCAATATTATCGAAGTTATTACCGATATAATTATAAAACAGAAGTAAATTTTAATAATCGTTTTTTTCATTTTCAATCACGAGCTTATAGCCCAGTCCTTTCGCTGTAATAATATGACGAGGTTTTGACGGATTAGCCTCTGTTTTCTCACGCAATCGACGGATATGCACCATAAGCGTATTTTCATATCCGTAATAGTCATCGCCCCATACAGCAAGACACAGAGCATCATTTGTTACAATACGGTTTTTATTTTCATTAAGTTTTCTTAAAAGCATTACTTCTTTTGCGGTAAGTGCTGTTTCGCCGGTTGGAGTATTTACAACTGCATTATCTAAATCTATCTTTCTGTCTGACAGTTGTATACATACTGTTTCGCCATTTATTTTATAAGTCCGCTTCAGAACCGCCAGAACGCGAAGCGCAAATTCTTTCATTAAAAACGGCTTTACAATATAATCATCCGCACCCAAACCAAGACCGTAAACTCTGTCGCTGTCCTCTCCTCTCGCAGTGAGAAAAATGGCGGGACTATCCGTCACTGCTTTAAAATCCCTGTATAAATCAAAACCACTTCCGTCAGGCAAATTTACGTCCAGTACAAATAGCGCAATATTATTTTCATGCTGAATTATACTCGCTTCAGCACATGTTGACGCAGTATAAATATGATAAAAGCCTTCTCTAAGCAGACAATTTTTAAGAAGCTTTAAAAGTTCTGTCTCATCATCAACTATAAGTATTTTTTTGTTAAAAATCTCTTTCATAACTATCACCACGCTCATTATAACCTGAAATTATTAAAAATTAAAGTGATTTTATGAAAATTTAAGGTTTATGTAAGGTTTAATTAAGTTTTCAGAAAGGTTTGTATGTTAATATCTGAATATCACAAGATATTTAAAATACGAGAGGATTGATTTTAATGGAAATTGTAAAAACACAGCGACTGACTAAGCAATACGGTGATTTTAAAGCCGTTGACATGCTTGACATGAGCGTTAAAGAAAACTGTATTTACGGATTTTTAGGTCCTAACGGCGCTGGTAAATCTACTACGCTTAAAATGATATTGGGACTTGCAAAGCCAACAGCAGGCACTATTACCGTATTCGGCAAGGAATTTAACAGTCGAAACAGGATAGACATACTGCGGCATGTAGGCTCTCTGATTGAATCACCGTCATATTACGGTCATCTTACCGCAACTGAAAATCTGCGTATTTTACAGACAATTTTGGAGGTTCCGAAGGCAAATATTGATAAGGTGTTAAAAATTGTACGTTTAGACCGTCAGGCAGGGAAAAAAGTTTCCCAATACTCTCTTGGTATGAAGCAGCGATTAGGACTTGCCGCCGCTATGCTTGCTTTTCCTAAGCTGCTTATATTAGATGAACCTACAAACGGACTGGACCCGGCAGGTATACAAGAAATGCGAGAGCTTATACGCTCACTGCCTAAGGAATACGGCATGACTGTCATTGTATCAAGTCACCTGCTTTCAGAAATAGATCAAATGGCTGAGAACATAGGAATTATTGCAAACGGACGTATGAAATATCAGGGAACTCTCGACCTTTTACATCATCTTGACTCAACAAAAACACTAGAGGAAATATTCCTTGACCTTACAGGAAAAGAGGTAAGCCTGTAATGAAACTTTTAAAATGCGAATACTTAAAAACACGAAAAAGATATGTATGGATAACCGCGCTTGTTATAACCGCATTTTGTCTTCTATGGACGCTGCACGGCAATTATAACGATTTTATGCTTGATAACGGATGGATGATGTTTCTATACCAATTACCGATTATAAACGCACTATTCCTGCCTATTCTTGCAATGATAATTGCTTCGCGCCTGGCGGATATTGAGCATAAGGGCGTAATGCTAAAACAGTTATGCCCCATTACGAAAAAAGGCAGGCTATTTGACGCAAAGCTTGTATACGGGCTTTTGATTATGACAGTTTCGCTTGTTATTATGTACGTTGGAATTGTTGCAGGTGGTAAGTTTATAGGTTTCAGGAATGAATTTCCTGTCAGACTTTATGCGATATTTTTTCTGTTCACCGAAACAACCACCTTTGTAATTTACATTTTACAGCACACACTGTCGCTCTTGATTAAAAATCAGATAATTCCGTTCTTTATAGGAATTATAGGTGAATTTATAGGCATAATCTCATTGTTTCTGCCGTCAGTGCCGTTTCTCAGAAAAAGCATTATATGGGGTTATTACGGCGTATTGGGTTTTGTCGGAATGTTCGGCTGGGATAAGGATTCACGCTATGCAAACGCATACTTTGAGGTTATGCATATAGACTGGACTTTCTGGTTTGTGCTAATTGCCTGCGGAATTTTGATTTATATAATCGGACGAAAAATATTTTGTGAAAAGGAGATTTAAACTATGCTTTTAAAAATTTTGCACACAGATAAAATGAAGCTTCGCCGCTCACCCGTATGGCTTGCATTTTTGCTGGTACCGCTTGTACCTGCTTTTCTCGGAACGGCTAATTATCTTAACAATTTAGAGCTTTTAACTAGTGACTGGTACAGTCTGTGGACACAGCATACGTTGTTTACGGGTTATATCTTTCTGCCTATAATGCTTGGAATTTACTGTTCCTACCTTATGCGGCTCGAGCATAATAACCGAAACTGGAACAATGTTCTGACTATGCCTGCAAACCCTGCATTATTCTTTCTGTCAAAGGTTATTATTGCATCGATAATGCTTGTATTTACCGGCATATGGATTGCCATTCTATTTGTAATATCTGGTAAAATAGCAGGTATTACTGTTCCTGTCCCGTATGGTCAGCTTTCACTTTGGATTTTGGGCGGAATACTCGGCGGAATGGTAATGATTAGTATTCAGCTCTTGCTGTCCATGCTTATAAAAAGCTTTGCAATTCCGATAGGTATTTCCCTTGCAGGAGGTTTCAGCGGTTTGGCTGTTTTAAGTAAGGGATTCGGGCATATTTATCCGTACGCTCTTATGGCTTTCGGAATGAAATCAAATAATAATATGCAGGAGATTTCTCAGGGTGATTACGGTCAGTTTGTTATTGTATGTATTGTTTATATTGTGCTGTTTACCATTATCGGCGGCATGATAATTAAAAATAAAGAATTATAAAAAGCAAAAAGCAACGGATTTTGTCCGTTGCTTTTTCAAAATAAGGGGGTTTTAACCGACTGTTAATCGGTTTAATGTATTTTGTGAGGTCTACATATATTTTTACCCTTATTTTGAAAATTATTCATATTTTTATCAATCCAAATGGAAAAGTAGATTAAGGTCTGTCGAAACAGGACTATTATCAGGATTTGTTTCCATGATGTCAGCCATAAAATCCCACCATTTTCTGTTTATAGCAGTATCAGCTCCCTTTGCCCACAATTCTTCATCCTCTATTTCAATATATCCGAAAAGCGTAAGCGTTTCTTTATCGAGATAAATTGAATAGTTTCTGCCACCATGCTCATGAATCATGTCCTTCATTTCCTGCCATAGTTCATTGTGACGCTTTTCATATTCCTTTTCCATACCCTCATAAAGCTTCATTTTAAAACCCTTGTGTATCATTTTACTCCTCCTTTTAATTAGTTACATAGTTTCTTATACGCCTCAATCGCAATTGCACATTCAAGACGTTTTTTTTCAAATTCACACGCAAGTTCATACGGTTTATTTATATCACCATTAAAATTATAGGCATTTGCGCTGCAGCCGCCGCTGCAATAAAATTTTGCAAAACAATCTTTACACTTATCCTTTGTATAAACATTAGAGCATTCAAAATAGTTTTTAATATCATCGTCCAGCTTGCCTTTATACACATTACCCATCTTAAAATCAGTATTACCTGCAAACTGATGGCACGGATAAATATCACCCTCAGGCGTTACCGCAAGATATTCATGTCCCGCGCCGCAGCCGGAAAGACGTTTCAGCGCGCAAGGTCCCTGTTCAAGGTCAACCATGAAATGGAAAAAGTTAAAGCCTCTCCCCTCTTCATAGCGTTTAACATATTCTTCGGTAAGCTTTTCATATTCTCTGAATACAGTATCAATATGCTCACTTGTAAGCGCATAATCTTCTGTTTCAGGAGCGACAACCGGCTCAACGCTTGTCTGTTTAAAGCCCAAATCAGCAAGATGAATGACGTCCTTTGCAAAATCCGCATTATGCGCAGTAAATGTTCCACGCACATAATAATTATCCTGATTTCTGCTGTCTGCCAAATCCTGAAATTTCGGAACAATCGTATCGTATGAGCCGCTTCCGTCAACACGATAACGCATTCTGTCGTTCGTTTCCTTCGTTCCGTCAAGCGACAAAACTACATTGGACATATTTTCATTTATATAAGTCTTAATGTCGTCATTCAGCAGTATTCCATTTGTCGTAATCGTAAATCGGAAATTTTTATTGTGTATTTTCCCCTGTTCCTTTGCATATTCGGTAATTTCCTTTACAACCTCAAAGTTCATAAGCGGTTCACCGCCAAAATAGTCTATTTCAATATTATGCCTGCTGCCGCTGTTCTGAATTACAAAATCAATCGCTTTTTTTCCTGTTTCCGCACTCATAAGGCTTCTGCCTCCATGAAACTCACCTGTATCGGCAAAACAGTATTTACACCTTAAATTACAGTCATGCGCAACATGCAGGCACAGCGCTTTAACTACCGACTGTTTATTCCAGTTTTTTGCGATTTCGTCATAACAATCCTCTGTAAACAGCTGACCGTTAGCATGCAGAGCGCATATTTCCTTATAGCTTTCCTCTATTTCCTCAGCACTGTATTTATTGTTCAGCGCTTCCTTTATGTAGTCCGGACATTCTCTTTCAGCCGTAAACGGTTCCAATATGCAGTCAAGCATATCATACATTACTTCATCAACTGCATGAACCGCGCCTGAATATACATCCATAACTATATTAAGTCCCAATTGCTTATACTTATGTATCACTCTAAAAACTCCCCATATTTTATCATATTAGCAGAAAATCACCGACTATAAGCCGATGATTGACTTTAAATGTTCATTTATCCGGCAAAACAATTAGTTTGCTTTTTCACATTTCTGGTTTGCAACCGTACATGATGTCTTACAAGCTGACTGACAGGATGTCTGACATTCGCCGCAGCCTCCATGCGCAGCTGTTTCCTTCAAAGTTGCCTTATTAAGCGTCTGAACGTGTTTCATTGTGTACTCCTCCTTGTATGTAATCTTTAATATAAAAATTATATCATACTTTACCAAAAAAGTCAATATGCTTATTTGCCTATCACCGAACCGACAAATCCTACCGCAAAAATTCCTATTACTATAAACGCAAGACGGCTGTTAAACATCGGCATACCGTTAAGAATAAATGAAATTACTGTTAAAACCACCGCATATATAAGCGACAACAGCAGTGCGTGTATCAATGCCTTTTGCTGTACAGCTCTTGAAACAAAAACAGAACCTAACAGTACCCCGATTGCAACCGCGCCATACGCACACCCCACCAGTATATTTTCAGCGATTGATGTGAAAAATGCAAGCAAAGCAAGTACAAATATTACTGCAAACGTAATCAACAGCGAAAATAGTGTAGCCTTTATCACTCCTTTAATATGAATACCCATAAAAATACCTCCCTAATAATTTACTATATGTATATTAGAGAGGTTATATTTTTATTACTTATTAACACTTTCGACTGACTTTACAGCATCTCTTTCCATTTTTATAACGGATTTTTCATCCTGTGTTCCGATGTTTCCTGTTTCTATAAATACAAATTCATCTTTAATCTTTGCAACCTTACCGCAGATTCCGCCGATAGTGACTACCTTATCTCCGACTTTCATAGCGTTAATCATTGCCTTAGTTTCCTTTTCACGCTTTCTTTGAGGTCTAATCATCATAAAGTATAAAAGTACAATTATAAGAACAAGCGGCAAAATTGATACTACTGTACTCATCACCGGATTAACCTCCTGCGGTGTTTGTCCCGGCACCTGCGTTCCTGTTGTCTGTGTTTGAGCCTGAGTACCTTCAGCCGGCTCAGCATAAACTACTGTTTCTAAAATATTTGTCATAGTAACTCTCCTTTTAAAATTTTATTTCTTGTATTTTATCATACTTATCCAATATTTTCAAGCATTTTAAAAAATTTATATCAAGTTTTTGATATTATCTATAAGGCTTATAAGTTCTTTTCCTTCAGCTACAAGCTTACCATGCTCCTGAATATATGTAATATGCGCAGGGAATCCGGTATTTACTGAAAATTCTGTCATGGCATGTATACATTTTTTATGACGCGATGCATCATTCAGCGTAAAACAAAAAGAATTTTCTATTTTATATAAACTTCCGTCACAAAGTGCGTCCGAACTAATTTCAGACAGTGCCGCGCACAAATCCTCAAAACGGTCAAAATAAAAAACAGCCATGCTTGCTTTCTTTTTAATATGCGCCGTAACACGTGTTGCTTTATTATATTTTTCACGCGTTATACGCTTTGCAGATGAAGCAAGACGGCTTACCAATATGCTTATACCCTCCTGCGAAGGGGTAGCCTCAACAACCACCTGCCCGCTGTATGGATTAAATCCCGTTTCTTTATGTACAGTTTCCATTATATGAAACAGAAACGTATGCAGTTCACTGGAATTTGGCGAAAGCTGATTTATATCTATATCAAGAGT
>CAJTUY010000007.1:57095-57602 GCA_910579415.1 uncultured Clostridia bacterium
ATGTTACCATGACCTTATCATTATTAAGTTTTTCTATCTTCACTACGTAGCACCTACTTTCTATAATATCTATTATACTATAAATTCTCCGATTTGGGAATAGTGATTTTTAATTTTTATGATTAAAATTTTTACCATATGAGGTATAATACAGAAAAATAAGGAAACAATACTAAATACCACAATGAAAACAGGAGGTTTTAAAAAATGAACCAAGAACAAAAAAAGGAAGCTAAAAAGCTGCCCGGCTTTTACATAGCACTTTGCTGCTGTGTATTAGTAATAGGAGTTGCAGGATATTTTACAGAAAGATATAATGACAAGCACTCCGCAAGTGTTATAAGCGAGAAAATCAAGGAGGCCGAAAGTACCGATTCACCGGTATTCTCAGCTCAGACAGACACTTATGTTCCGCCGGCTGAAACAACCGCCCCTGCCATTGATGTAAGCGAAAATACAGAGAGCGAACTGCCTGTTGTATCAGAACCACAGCCTGTTGAGGATTAT
>CAJTUY010000007.1:57631-60283 GCA_910579415.1 uncultured Clostridia bacterium
CGATGTAAGTGATGATGCAATAATGGTATCTTCTGAACAGCCTGCATTCATTATGCCTGTCATGGGTGATATTCTTGAAGAGTATTCAGACAAGCTTAAATACAACAAAGCTTTATCTGACTGGAGAACTCATAACGGTATTGATATTGCCGCCGAAAAGGGATGTAGCGTTCAATCTGTTGCAGACGGCGTTATTGACTCAGTTTACGACGATGCAACGGGAGGCTGTGTTGTAATATCTCATGCAGCAGGATTTATAACAAAGTATATGGGACTTGAAAGCATGGAAAATCTTACAGAGGGAAAAGAAATTAAGTCAGGTGAAGTTCTCGGAATAGTTGGTGACAGCAAGGGTGAAAATGTTACTGACACTCACTTACATTTCGAAATGTCTAAAGATGGCGTAAATGTAAATCCCTGTGATTATCTCCCTAAGGAATAAAAAAAAATAACTGCTGACTTTACAAGTCAGCAGTTATTTTTTTAATTTTCAGAAAGAAAATCATTTATTTTCTTTACAAGCTCGTCGGCATCCACACCGTGTACCATGCAAGCATCTTCTATTGATTCACCCTGTGATGAAGGGCAACCAAGACAGTGCATGCCTATACTCATTAAAATCGGCGCTATACCGGCGTTAATTTCCAGCGCTTCGCCTATTAAAGTTTCTTTAGTCACCTGCATTATTCTCTCCTCCTTCCGGTAATTTAAAACATTCTTCAAATTCAACCCCGTCAATGGTTTCTTTATCAAGAAGCTTATGTGCAATTCTTGTAAGGATTTCCATATTGTCGGTAAGTATTTGCTGTGTTTTGTCATATTGAGATGTTAAAATACGCTTTACTTCATCATCAATATCAGCCGCTGTTTTGTCGGAATATGATTTTGAATGAGCGAAATCCCGTCCGATAAATACTTCATCGCCGTCATCATACGAAACAGGTCCTATAATATCTGACATAGCATATTTAGTAACCATATTTCGGGCAAGCTCAGTTGCGCGCTGAATATCGCTTGAAGCACCTGTACTTATATCATTCATAGTAAGAGCTTCCGCGACCCTGCCTCCAAGAAGTACAATTATTTCATTCAGCATATCACTTTTTGAAGTATACATCTTATCCTCGTCAGGAACGTGCATTGTAAACCCGCCAGCTCTTCCGCGAGGTACTATTGATACCTTATGAATGTGTGAATTCTTATCCACAAGCTTTGCTAAAACTGCATGACCTGCCTCATGAAATGCTGTAAGCTTCTTTTCCTTATCAGTAATAATCTTTGATCGTTTTTCACTGCCCATCATCACTTTAAGATTAGCATCTTCAATATCCCTGCGCGTTATTGCCGTATGATTGCGTCTTGCTGCAAAAATCGCGGCTTCATTCATAAGGTTTTCCAAATCCGCTCCGGAATAACCCGAAGTTGCTTTAGCAATTTCAGACAAATTGACCTCCTGAGCAATAGGTTTTCGCGCAGAATGTACCTGCAAAATTGCTTCTCTGCCTTTGACATCAGGGACATCAACTACTACCTGTCTGTCAAATCTTCCCGGCCTTAACAATGCGCGGTCAAGAATATCAGGTCTGTTGGTTGCGGCTATTATAATAACACCTTCATTTTCAGTAAAACCGTCCATCTCAACAAGCAGCTGATTTAAGGTCTGTTCCCTTTCATCATGTCCGCCTCCCATTCCTGCGCCTCTTTTACGTCCTACCGCATCAATTTCATCAATAAACACAATACATGGTTTATTCTTTTTTGCCTGTTCAAACAAATCTCTGACACGCGATGCACCCACACCGACATAAAGTTCAACGAAATCTGAACCGCTTATCGAAAAGAACGGTACTCCCGCTTCGCCCGCCACAGCTTTTGCCAGAAGAGTTTTACCCGTACCCGGTGAACCTACAAGCAATACTCCTTTTGGTATTCTTGCGCCAAGTGCAATAAATTTCTGAGGATTTTTGAGAAATTCTACTATTTCGGCAAGTTCTGCCTTTTCCTCTTCTGCTCCCGCAACCTCTTTGAATGTCACTTTTTTTGTACCGATATTCAGCTTCGCGCGGCTTTTTGTAAAATTACCTGCCCCGCCTCCGCGTCTGAATACACCAAAAACAAGCACTACAATGAATATTATTATAAGCAGAATGTTAGTAACAACCGCCCATGAAATCTTTGCTTCCAAAACTTCAACAGACAATGTGCCTTTACTCATTTGCTCGTTCATTTCATCACCGACATCAGCCTGCAAATTATCCGCCGACAAAATTGTCACCTTTGCCTTCTGCCCGTTTTTCAGCATAACTGATACATTATTGCCGATAACGCTCATTTCCTGTACTTGTTCTGACTTAATTTCTGCCACCAAATCCGAATAATTCATCTTAATCTGTGAAGAATTCATGGTAATAACAAATGAGTAAATCAGATACGCAACCACCAGCATGGCAAGCCATACACCCAGACCTCTAAACCTCTTATGCAAGTCACTACCTCCTAAATGTCATTAAATTCTATTTTTATTCCCTTACCTTTAAACAAAAAGCGTTCATCAACTCTTTTTCCCACTGATGCGATTTTTTCGTCTAATTCAATAACAGGAATTTTTTTTCTTTCTTCCTTAGGTATCTTACTGTTTATAAAATATTCCTT
>CAJTUY010000008.1:0-33721 GCA_910579415.1 uncultured Clostridia bacterium
TAACTGTTTTTATGAAAGTCAAAGGCTTTTTTTATGTCGTTAGGACAATCTTTTACATACAATCTTAACTCTACTCCCCATTTATCCTTATCATTTTCCATTCCTATAATCCCAGATGATGTTATTGATATTGATGGTGAATACTTTGAATTGTAATCCTTTACAAATTTTTCAGCTTGATCAGTTTTCGCTTCTGCTTCAATAAAGAAATTTTGCCCGTGATTTTTGATATCTTCCAAAAAACTAATTAAATCATTAATATTCATATTTACTTACTCCTTTACAAAAATTAAAATATATTCGTGTACTTTATTAATTCTAAATCTATACGGATAGCCCAAAGGTTTCATATTATTGTAATCAGATTGTCTGTCCCATATAATAATATCGTCAAAAATAAATCCTATTTTTTGCATACGCTGTGCCAAATCATTATGCAAAGGAAAAAAATCACTTTTCTTGCGGATATCCATTACATTTACCAAACAATATCCTCTTGGCTTTAATACTTTTTTGACTTTAGAAAACAATAACTCTAATTTATCCAAAAACAAAGAATAATCGGAAATATTCCCAATATCTTCGTCTTTGTCAGAATAATTTTCTGATTCTTTTTTGTCAGCGCTTCTTTTCATATTAAGAATATCCCAATACGGAGGCGACGTAATGCACAAATCAAAACTATCTTCATTTAATTTGTCTAATTCTTCTAAACTATCGCCATTAATAATTGAAATTTTCGCATCTGTTCCTATTCTAGAGTTTGCAATATTGCAAAATTCCTCTGATAAATCAATACCAACTCCGCTGCATCCTAAATTATGCGCTGCAACCATACTTGAACCAATACCATTAAAAGGATCAATTACATGGCTATTATCTTTAGAAAAAGTTTTAATTAATTTTTCGCATAATGATACCGGATATGAAGCGGGGTGATTCAAGTCTTTTTCTTCCTTTGTTTTAGTTAAATCACGCCATATACTAAAGGAATTTTGTAACCATTCCTTTCCCGTAAGATCATTACATCTTTTATCCTCATTTATCATTATTCCACCTCTCTGATTGTATTCGTTTCATCTCATCATCTATATAGTTCTTTTCTTTTTCACATATATTATATGTTTCATAAACCAATGAATTAAGATCTTCTACTGAATCAAACCATTCGTCACTCATATATTCTGTTGTTTCTAATAACTTAACTATATTAATTATTTGATTAAAGCTATCATCGTTTTTAATAAGCGGTATTTTCTTTAAGTATTTTGAATCAGTGTGCATAGTTAATTTTGAATTGTTAAAACAAAATTTAAGCAAATAATAATTACAAAGTCGCGAATGTAAAATACCAACGATATATCTGCACATCTTTTCATCACCATCTTGAAAAATCGTTACTGTTTCTGTAGCTTCTAAGTTGCCAGCAAAACTTGCAATTATTCCAGCTTCTGCACTATAAATATTTTGTATAAATACCAAATTACCTTTTTTAGGAACAGTTGTATTCTTAAATCCGAATTTTTTAATATCTTTACCAGAAATCGCATCTTCTGCTTTTGATCTTCCTCTATGAATTTTTTCAGTACAAATATCACCAAATCTTTGATATGCACTTTCTAATTTTTTATATATTTCATAATCTGTGTTGTTTTGAAATAATAAAATTTCATTATTAAAAAAACTCTGTTCAACTTTAACGGTTTCTTTAAAGTTTTTATTATAAAGTTTTTTTATAGATATTAAATTATTGGTAGGACATTCATTCTTTATTGTTAATACGATTTGTTCTCCTCTTACCCCCTTAAAATATGCTCCTAAATCTGTAATAGAAACGATTGTTTTTTCCTTTAGAATTTTTTGCCGTAATAATTTGTACGAAGCTACGTGAAGGAAATTTTTGGGTATGATATATGAAACATAACCTCCGTCTTTTATCAATTCTAAAGCCCTATATAATGCAGCAACAAATAGATTACTGCCAGAATCTTTCACATTCCTTAAAAATAAATAGTCTTCGGTGTCTATAATTATATTTTTATCCATTGGTGCGTAGGGTGGATTCCCGATAATGACATCCACTTTATCTTTTAGATTAAAACTATTACAAATCTTCTTGCAAGAACTACCCAATGTATCTAATGTTTTTATATCTTTTAGTCCCGTTAATTTTCTACACATTGCAGTGGTAGACCTATCAAAATCTGCACCATGAATGTTTAAATACCCCAATTCTTTAGCAGCGAAAAGAAAACTACCTGTTCCGCAGCAAGGATCTAAAATATGTGAAGTTGTAGTTATGTTTAAATCTTCTATTATTATTTTCGCTAAACCTACATCAGTATAGTAAATTCCATGCTCTTTTTTTAAATCAGTATCAAGCGAGTCTTCAAATACACTGCTTCTATAAGAATATTCTTGACAATCTATTATTTTTTCCATAAAGTCAACTACTTTCATCTATAACAAAAATCTATAAAACTATCCATGATAATCATATTATAATTTGGTGAATGTGTCAATTGGCATATTAACTAAATTTATATTTCATTATTAGTTTTTTATCTTTTTATAAAAATTTATATATAAAAAACGCAATCTTTGTGACTGCGCCTTTTTGATATATCAAATTATTTTTGAGCTTCCAGCAATAATTTTCTTGCTACTGTAAATTTCTCATTTCCAACGGTGGGAATATCTCTGTAACAAGTGTCAAGTGAAAATTGTTCGTTATAGTTAAATGACACGTCTACTGATTTATAGATTATTTCGTATGCTTCTTTGACCGCTTGTGTATAATCCTTGCCGTTCTGTACCTCTGCAATTAGGTCGGCAAGCATTACCTTTAATTCTTCCTCTGCTTGCGCGTATGCGTCAGGTCGGAGCTGTTTATCCCTCATAATGCGGATTGCGTTCTGTGCGACTGGCGATAAGATACCGTAACCGTTTCCGTCCGTCTGACTTGCCATAACTGCTTTTCGTATTCGTGTGTTGGCATATCCTGCGGCTAATGTGTAACCGAGATTTCCGCTTTCTACTTCGTCAAGAATATCACCGATTAAATTTTCAGTAATTTGTATCTGATGTTCTGTTGCGTTAAGCGGTGTGCTTTCTCTCGGGATTTTTGCGGCATAAGCAGAAATATTTGTTGCTGTTAGTGCTGTTACAATAGCCAATGTAATAATTTGTTTTTTCATTTTCATAGCCTCCTATTCTTCTGTTATATCTCTGAAAATTTTGTTTTCATCAAATACTAAACTGTCGCATATCATCTGCACTCCAAGTCTGAAACCGAGCTTGAAATTTTCAATATCGCTTGTAGCTGTGATTTCATCGTGCGCGTTTACGAGGGCATTAAATAAATCCAGATTCTCACCTGTCAACTCTTTTATTAAAATTTTCTCGTTATCACAAAATGTTTTCATAGCTTTTGCATACTGTGATGATAAATTAAACTGTTTAGCATTCGGGTTGATGTTACCGTAATACAGCTCTTCTATAAAACTTGCCATTAAAAAACTCCTTTCGATATTTTTATAATATAATTATATCAAAAGAAGTTTTGTGCGCCCAGCCGGGAAAGCGTACGAAAATATTTTAATCAGCCTGTATAATGCGCCTAAATGTAAAAAAGGGTTTGGGAATTTCCCCAAAAAACAAAATCAAATTTGTGAGTGTAGCCACACTCGCTGTGCTTGCTGGTAACGAAGTTTAAGCAAGTATGGCAATTTGATTTTCCGCGAATGGGTACCCGTTTGATGTGCTTGCTGGTAGCAAAATTATTGATATTTGAGGCTTTTTAGTTGAAAACTTCTTATTGCTTTTTCAAGTCTTTTAGGAAAATTTAAGCATATTTCATAATATCAAATCATATAATGTACTTTAAAATACTTTTTAAAGCGAGGACAAGTTTATGCAAAGGAAAAAACATTCTGAACCTATTAGAGTTAAAACTACATTCGGAGAGTTTATACCCGAAATTGAATTAACCTATGAAACGGAAAACTGCGATTATATTTTTTCAGGTATTTATGACGGTTCGCATACATTACCGACAAAAATATTAAAGATAATGAGCAATGACGAAAATTTTACAAAAGGGGCTGACAAAACAGATGATGAGCGTTAGAATATATACATACAATCCTGTTTTGACAGACTGTTTCAAAGAAAGAGAGATAAAAAATTATGAATAAACAGTCTGAAAAAATAACAGCTTTATACTGCCGACTTAGCCGTGATGACGAGCTTCAAGGCGACAGCAACAGTATTGTAAATCAAAAAAATATTTTAGAGAGGTACGCTAAGGATAATAACTTTTCAAACATACGATTTTTCGTTGACGACGGTTTCTCTGGGACAAATTTTCAGCGTCCATCTTGGACAGAATTATTAGGGTTGATTGAAGATAATCAAGTCGGAACGCTTATTGTAAAAGATATGTCAAGGCTCGGACGCGACTATTTAAAGGTCGGTTTTTATACAGAAGTTTTGTTTGTTGAAAAGAATATCCGTTTTATTGCTATCAATAATAACATAGACAGCGCAAACCAAACGGACAGTGATTTTACTCCGTTCCTGAACCTGATGAATGAATTTTATGCAAGGGACACATCAAAGAAAATTCGTGCTGTTATGAAAGCAAAAGGAGAGTCGGGAAAGCACTTGACAACCATTCCGCCATACGGATATATGAAAAGCCCTGATAATTCTAATAAGTGGGTTATTGATGAGGACGCGGCAACGGTTGTCAAAAAGATTTTTCATCTTTGCTTAGAGGGTTACGGACCGGCACAAATAGCAAAACAGCTTCAGGCAGACAAAATTATAATTCCGTTTGTACATTGGAAACAGTCGGGAATAATAAATATTTCAAAGGATATTGATAATCCGTATAAGTGGTCGGCTGATACTGTTTCGGGCATTTTAGAAAAGCAAGAATATATAGGCGATACAGTTAATTTTAAAACGCATAAGCAATCCTACAAGTCAAAAAAGAAAATCAATAATCCGAAAGAACAGCAGTTGATTTTTGAGAATACTCACGAACCGATTATTGATGTTGACACTTGGGAAAAAGTACAAGAGTTAAGAAAGAACAGGCGACGTTCCGCAAGAACAGGCAAAACAAATATGTTTTCTGGAATAGCTTATTGTGCTGATTGCGGAAAGAAACTATATTATTGTACAAGCAATAACTTTGAAAAAAGACAAGATTATTTTGTCTGCTCAACTTCAAGAAAAAACGGTAAAGATGTTTGCGATACTCACTATATACGGGCGGTCATTCTTGAAGAAGGCGTGCTGGCACATTTGAAAATGGTAATTGAATTTATTGAGCTTTACGAAGATACTTTTCGTGAGATTATGGGATTACAGCATAAGGCAATTATCAAGAAAGAATTAGCTTCAAAAAGAAAAACTATAACAAAGTCGGAAAATCGCATAAAAGAATTAGACCGATTATTCACTTCAATTTATGAAGACAAGACAAGCGGAGTTTTAACAGAAAGCCGATTTAAAATGCTTGCTGAACAATATGAGCAGGAGCAAGAGGAATTAAAAGAAAAGGTCAAAATTCTGTTTGATGAAATTGAACAACAAGAGCAGGAAACTAACAATGTTGAAAGATTTATCGCAAAAGTACATAAATATTTTGATTTACAGGAATTAACGCCGAATATTCTAAATGATTTGGTAAAACGTGTTGAAGTCTATGCGCCAGAGAAAATAAATGGCAGACGGACACAAAGAATTGATATTTATTATGATTTTGTCGGCTTGCTGCCAATGTCATTATTGCAAACAAAAATGAATAACAGCATAGCCTGAACTATGCTGTTACTCAAAAAATCATTAGTTACTGTCTTAACAGTGTCGCCCTTAAGGGGATTTTTTATTGTTTGTATTTAAAAAGTAAATCATATCCGTATTCAGCTTCAAGTGTATAATTTGTGTTTATGATATTTCTAAGCTGACGGCTTTCAATAATATCTATATTATGCACAATGACCCATTTTGGAGGAGTATCTATCATCATCTGATTTATCTCTCGTCCGAATTCAGGGTAACAGCCTGACCATGATTCCTGAAGTGTGAACAGCTTATAGCACGGCATAATATCAGCCTGTAAAAACCATGCCGCCGAAACATCATAACCAAACACGCTGTCGCGTTCATTATCGGGAATATGCTCTGACAGAGCGGATACACTTTTATAAATATCCGAACGCTTCAGTTTGTTTTCGGGAAGTGAAGATTGCTCATATGCCTTATTAACATAATGCGAAAGAGTTTGCGGCAGGGAATAAAAATAACCGTACAGCGGTATAGCCATAGCAATACAAAGCGCTGCTGACCAGACGGAGAAGCGTTTCCCCGCAATGTAGAAAAATACTGCCGCATAAATTGTGATAAGTGGTATAAGCGTTGTGTAGTAGTGAGTATAGCTGAAGCCAAGCAAAATCGGTATAAGCGCAAATACTGAAATGGTTGTTATAAGCGAAGCAACTTTAGCTCCGAGTCTTTTGGCGAATATGGTTGAAACAAATATAATTACCAGTACCGGTAGTACCCACATAAAAAGCGTGTACATTGAATCGTCTGCTTTTTCATTTGCTCCTTCTGACGCATACATAAAATTAAATGTAAATGTCGCAAATATCATGTCACCGAGCGTACCCTTAATAAGGAAAAACAGGCAGATAGGAAGCGTTACGGTAAAAAGACCCAAAAAGAACATAAAAATATTAAGAAACGCTTCTTTTACATGTTCGTTCATAAAGTCCGTAACGAGCATAACAAGAACTATTCCGCCAATCATTATACCGTTGTTAATGCGTATAAACGCGCACAAGGCGAAGCATATTCCGTAGAGAAACATATACCGCTTCGGGTGAGGCGCAGAAGGGTATTTTGTAATAAACTGTATTGAAAAGTAAATGGGTATTATACAAAACAGCATGCAGTATTCTTCACTGAGATTACCATCACTGATTGTTGCCGCAAATGCAAGAATAGTAAGTATAACGCATATTACTGATGCGAAGGTTTTTGTAAATATACGCGCGGTTTTGTACATGAATATCGCAGTAAGCGATAAAAATATACACTGTATTATGAATACGCCTGTTTTTGAGCCTGTAAGATAAAAGCCGAGTGCATTAAGGTAAAAAAGTATCGGACCCTTGTGGTCAAAATAATCGGTATATACATCCTTACCCATATAAATTGCCTTCCCGATAAGCATAAAAATGCTGGAATCGCCGTCGCAGTAGTCCTTAAAATACGGACTTGTTGACGCCGACATAACAGCTAAAAATGCCGTACAGAAAAGCGCAAGAAAAATATATATAACGGTACGCCGTATAACATAGCTTCTGTACATCGGGTCGCGCAGACGGGTAAAATCGGGTTTGCGGAAGAAATGCTTTTTTTGATTTACATATTCTTCGATTTTTTCCATACTGACTTCATAGGTAACTGTTTTTTTTGCCATAGTACTTTCTCCTGAATGATTATATAAACTTGAAATCTGTCACGTCAAATAAGCCTGAATCTGTAATGCGTATTTCGGGAATAACAGGCAGAGGCAGGAAAAACAGTGACAGAAACGGGTCAACCTTATCCGTAATGTTAAGCTTTTTAGCTGCCGTTTCAAGCTCATTATGCTGAAGTGTTACATTCTCTGCCGAATCAAGCGATATAAGTCCCGCAATCGGAAGAGGCATAAAGGCAAGAACCTTTCCTTCCGATACAACTGCAATTCCGCCGTCTTCTCCGAGCGTATTTACGGCAAAAGCCATGTCGCTGTCATTATCGCCGGCCACTATGACATTATGGCTGTCATGACCGATAGTAGCAGCAACAGCGCCGTTTGTAATCCCGTAATTTGTAACATAAGCAATTCCTTTTGTGCCGAGATTTTTATGACGCTCTATTACGCATACTTTAGTCATTTGGTTATCCTTTTTCACAGTAACTTTTTTTGTGATAATACTTTCCGGAACAAGCTCAATTGCCGTAAATGTATCGTCTGTTTCATCTGCAAAAAAATCCGGTGTGATTTCGGGTATATGAACTGTTTTTGTCACATGTGATGTATCGCATGGCTCACAGCTGAACAGAGCCTTGCCGTTTTCACATACGAGAACTCCGTTTTTGTAAACCTGTAAGATATTATTAAGAAGCAAATCATCCGACACAATTATGTCCGCAATATATGACGGCGCAACAGCGCCTTTGCACTTCATTCCGTACATTTCGCAGGCGTTGAGCGTAGCCATAATAATTGCATCTGTATTACTAAGTCCGAGAGATACTGTTTTTCTTATACAGTGGTCAATACTGCCGTCACTTATGATTTCACCTGCAAAACGGTCATCTGTACAGAAAGCGCATCGGCGCAGCGTGTGTGAATTAACTCCTTTTATAAGCTTGTCTATATCGCGTGAGAGAGTACCCTCGCGAAGCAGTATATACATACCCTTAGAAACTTTTTCTGACAGCTCATCGGAAGAGGTGCATTCGTGGTCTGTTTTAATTCCTGCGCTTATATAAGCGTCCAGCTCATTGCCGGAAAGCAATGGCGCATGACCGTCAATCATGTCAAGACACAGCTTGCCGAGCGTTTCGGCATTGCCGTTTACAACACCGGGATAATTCATCATTTCAGCAATTCCGTAAAAATCCTCCGCTATATTTTTTGTATCCTCTGCCGTAAGCGCAGCGCCCGAATGTTCAAACGGAGTTGCAGGCACACAGGAGGGAAGCATAAAGTTAACATCAAGAGGGATATTTTTTGATGCATCCTTCATGTATTTAAGACCATCCGTTCCGCATACGTTTGTAATTTCATGCGGGTCGGCAATAACTGTGGTTATGCCGTGCGGCATGACTGCCTTTGCAAATTCGGCAGGAGATACCATTGATGACTCTATATGAACATGCGCGTCAACAAGTCCCGGCATTACATATTTACCTGTAACGTCAACCTCGTTTTTGCCGCAGTAGCTTCCGACACCGCATATTATTCCGTCTTTTATGATGACATCAGCTTTTTTAATTTCGCCGCAAAACACATCTACAACATTACCGCCCTTTAAAATAAGGTCGGGTTCGGTTTTTAACATTGCCGTGTCAATATATGTTTTAACATTATTCATCATAAATCACCTCACATACCTATTATATACCAAATTACGCGATTAAGCAAATAAAATATAAACAATTTGTAAATTCTTTCTGAATTTGTTGACTTCAATATTATGCAGTGGTAAAATATTAAAAGTTACAGAATATGTGAATAGGAGGCATGGCAATGGAGGAAGTAACAACAGAGGAAGTGCTTGAAGAAATAAATACACCGGAAACTCAGATACAGGAAGAAGCAAAGCCTAAACGCAGACTGTTTTCCAATTTATACGATAAAAAGGAAAAAAGATTTAATATAGGAAAATTCCATATAAAACGGAGAACGCTTAGTGCTGTTTGTAATACTGGCAATCATACTGTCATTTATGGGGTGTAGTTCTCATACAAAAAAGAAAATGCTTGAAGCAATGAAACCCGAAAATGTCACTGTTGAAAGACGTACTATTGAACAGAAGGTGACAGGCAGTTCGGTAATAAAGCCTAAGGATTCCTATTCGATAATGACTATTACCACAGGTGAGATAAGAGCCGATTACATAAATGAAGGGGATAAGGTGCAAAAAGGAGATAAGCTGTACCAGTTTGACCCTGAAACTCCTCAGAATAGTGTTGACAGCGCAGAAATAGCTGTTAAACGTGCGCAGCAGTCTTATAACGATGCGCAGAAAACACTGTCAGACCTGAGCATACATTCAGATATAACAGGAACGGTAAGCGAAGTGTTCATAAAAGAAGGCGATGGCGTAGCAAACGGAGCTAAAATAGCATCTGTTTACAGTGACAGTTATATGAAAATACGCGTACCGTTTAATGAAGCTGATACATCTGATATATCGGCAGGTTCCGATGCGGTACTTACAGTTGCAGGTACAGGCAACGAGCTTATGGGCAAGGTTACGGCAGTTTCAAGCTCATCTGTCACAACGGCAGGTCACAGCAAGATAAGATATGTCACAATTGAGCTGCAAAATCCAGGCGCGCTTACAAACTCTGACAAGGCGACGGCGCAGATTGGCGACAGGGCGTGCAGTGACGCAGGTCAGTTTGAATATGTAAAAGAACATACAATATGCGCGGAAGCGACAGGTAAAATAGCATCGGTAAGCATTGCGGCAGGCGACAGTGTAAGAAGCGGACAGACAGTCGCGAAGATTGATTCTTCCTCCGCGCAGTCTGCGGCATATACGGCAAAGCTTGGTCTGGATGATGCCAAACTCGGTTTGGAAAAGGCTAAAAAGGGACTTAACGATTATACAATCACAGCTCCTATTTCAGGTACGGTTGTAACAAAGAATAATAAAGCGGGAGATAAAATAGATTCATCAAATGCCCAGACTCCCATGTGTATTATTTACGATATGTCGAGCGTTAAATTTGATTTGAATGTGGATGAGATTGACGTTGCCAAGATAAAGGTTGGGCAGGAAGTAACTGTTACGGCGGATGCAGTTGCGGATAAGACATTTACGGGTATAGTTGAAAAGGTAAGCCTTGACGGTACTTCCGCAAACGGCGTTACTAATTATCCTGTAACGGTTGCAATTGCCGATTACGGAGAGCTTCTTCCGGGAATGAATATTGACGCTGAGATAATAGTAGATAAAGCGGAAAATGTATTGAGTGTTCCGGTAAGTTCGCTTGTACGCGGAAATATTGTATATGTAACCGGTGATAAGGAAAATGACAGTGATAATGCTCCCGAAGGTTACAGGAGCGTTGAGGTTAAGACGGGTATAAGCGATGATAATTACATAGAGATAATATCGGGGCTTAATGAAAATGACGAAGTACGCGGACAGGAAATTGACCTTTCCAGTGATTTTGAAAAGATGATGATGCAGGGTATGCAAGGCGGTCCGGAAGAGGGCGATGGACCACCTGAAGGAGGTCCTCACGGCGGCGGTGACGGAAGTCGGGGCGGCGGCCAGAATGGCGGCTCATCCGCCGGACAGCAGTAAAGAGGGGTGACAAAAACATGCCTCCATTGGTAGAATTAGAAGATGTATATAAAATATATTATATGGGTGACAGCGAAGTACATGCTCTTGACGGTATAACGCTTACAATAAACAGGGGCGAATTTGTTGCAATTATAGGTAAGTCCGGAAGCGGAAAATCCACATGTATGAATATAATAGGCTGTCTTGACGTAGCTACAAGCGGCAGCTATCGTCTTAACGGCAAAGACATAAGTAACTACACAGATGATGAGCTTGCTGAGGTCAGGAATAAAATGCTTGGTTTTATATTTCAACAGTATAATCTGCTGCCCAAGCTTACGCTGCTTGATAATGTGGCTCTCCCTCTGCTTTATGCAGGCGTTGGTGATAATGAGCAGAAGGAAAGGGCTATGCGTTCTCTTGAAAGAGTAGGGCTTAGCGATAAGGCGAAAAATTTACCGACGCAGCTTTCGGGCGGTCAGCAGCAGCGCGCGTCTATTGCAAGAGCGCTTGCCGGAAATCCGTCTGTAATACTTGCCGATGAGCCTACCGGCGCTTTGGATAGTAAGACAGGCAGGGAGGTCATGGAGTTTTTAAGGGAGCTTCACGAGGAGGGCAATACCATTGTTCTGATTACCCATGATAATTCGATTGCGGCACAGGCGGAACGCGTTGTAAGAATAACTGACGGTAAAATAGTTTATGACGGTCCTGCTGAGGGTGACGAACTTGTATCAAAACAGGATAAGGCAGGTGCTGTATAATGGGTATAGGTAAATGCTTTAAAATGGCAATGGCAACCATATGGTCGAGCAAGGTTCGTTCTTTTCTGACTATGCTCGGAATTATTATAGGTATTGCCGCAGTTATAATCCTTGTAAGCCTTATGGGGGGGCTTACTCAGCAGCTTACGGATATGTTTGCCGAAATAGGTACAAATACAATTCAGGTATCCATTACGCCGCGTAACGGCAAAAAGGTAGACCCTGATGAGTTTTATAAATTTGCAGAAGATAATAAGAACCTGGTTTCAGATGTTTCGCCTTATGTTACTGTAACAGGTACATTGAAATGCGGTACTGAAAATGAAACGGGAAGTGTAAACGGTGTCAGCGAAAGCTTTGACAAAATGAAAATGATGAACGTAGAGCAAGGACGGTTTATCCAGTATTCCGATATAGCAAGCAAGAGCAAAACTTGTGTTATAGGCACATATCAGGAGGAAAAGTTTTTCGGAAAGGGTCAGGCTGTCGGTAAAAAACTGAAGCTTAACGGCGTGCCGCTTACAGTTGTGGGAGTTTTTGAGCAAAAGGAGGACTCCTCCTCAGTCAGCGGTGATGACGCTGTATATATTCCGTATACAACAGCGATAAAGCTTGGTAAAAGCAGTGTGGTTACTGTGTATACGGTCAACGCTGTTGATGAGGAGCATGTTGAAGCGGCATCTTCTGCAATCAAACAGTTCCTTAATAAAAAAATGGGTGATGAAAAATATTATATGGTTATCAGTATGAAAGAAATGATAGACCAGATGTCTACAATGATGAATTCTATGCAGACAGTTCTCGTATGCATAGCCGGAATTTCGTTGCTGGTCGGCGGTATAGGAATAATGAATATTATGCTTGTATCCGTGACGGAACGTACACGTGAAATAGGTATAAGAAAATCACTCGGAGCAAAGCAGAAAAATATAATGATGCAGTTTGTTATTGAGGCCGGAACGGTAAGCTGTATAGGCGGCGTTATCGGGATAATTTTAGGCGCGTTGGTGGCAGTCGGGGCGGGTAAGCTGTTGTTAAATACGACAATTACGCCGTCCGTAACCTCGATAATCGTTGCGTTCTCCGTATCTGTGGCAATCGGCATAGGCTTTGGCTATCTGCCTGCGAAAAAGGCAGCTCAGTTAAATCCGATTGACGCTTTAAGATACGATTAACACAACAGACAGCATATGCTGATTTTTAAGATTTAACTCCAAGAAAGGAAAGACGGATATGAAAAAAATTATTTCAGCAATACTGGCATTTTCTGTATGCTTGTCCTCCGTATGCGCGCTGGCTGACAGCAGCGAGGATATTATGCCGCTTCTTAGCGACCTTAAAATAATGGTCGGTGACGGTGACGGCAATTACCGCCTTGATGATAATGTATCAAGAGCGGAATTTACAAAAATAGCGGTAAGCGCGTCAAAGGCAAAAAATACAGTGGCATCGGGGGCGAAGGTTTCTCCGTTTACAGATGTTACATATCATCACTGGTCTGCGCCATATGTAAGGGCGGCAGTAACAGCAGGCATAGTCGAGGGCTATATTGACGCAACATTCAGACCTGATAATACAGTATCATACGAGGAAGCGCTGACAATGCTTTTAAAGGTGCTTGGCTATACAACAGATGATTTCGGCTTCTCTTGGCCGTATGGTCAGATAGGACTTGCGGACAGTCTGGAAATAACAAAACATGCGGAAGCGAATATAGGCGATGCGCTTACAAGACGTCAGGTTGCGCAGCTTGTATATAACACGCTTAATACCAAAATGAAAGATTCGCAGAGTAATCTTATATCAATATTTGATTGCCAGCTGATAAAAGATGTAACTATTATTTCATCGCATAATGAGGACAGCTCACTCGGTGAAAACAAGATATTTACAACAGCAGGCACATTTGAATTTGATAATAACTTTAACAGCTCATATGTCGGACAAAAGGGCGATATTTTTGTAAAAAACGGTGATGATTTTGTATCGTTTACACCCGAAGCGGGCGATGGTAACACATTTGAAAGGTATGTAATATACTCACAGCTTCCCAATGCGGTTATCGGTTATAAAAACGGCAGTTTTACGCAGATTGATATTACAGATGGTACAGACTGCTATAAGGATGGTATAAAAACAAGTTATGCGGCGGTTAAGAACGGGCTTGAAATGGGTGATGTGCTGTATGTCAGAAAAGACGGAAACAGTATAGATTATGTAAGCTATGAAAAAGGCAATATGGAGGGACCTGTTAAAGTGACAGGCTCGGGCTGGCAGGATAGCTTCAATACCAATTCATCAACGACCGTAATGCGCGGCGGAGTAAAGGTGACGGCAAGCGATATTCAGCCGAATGACATTATATATTACAGCTCGGATTTAAATATGGTACTTGCGTATACCGATAAAGCTACCGGTATTTATGAGAAGGCTTCTCCCACTAAGGATTCGCCTGTAAGCGTGACCGTTTCGGGTAAGGAATATGCGATTGAAAGCGTTGAAGCTTTTAATGACCTTTCATCAAGCGGCGGATTTAAGTACGGTGATACAGTCACGCTGCTGCTTGGCAGAAATGGCGAAGTTGCGGGAGTTGCGGGTGGAAGCTCGTCGGCGGTTTCAAATTACGGTTTTGTAACAGAAAGCGGTAAAAAGGATTTTACAAATCCGGATAACAGCACATATTCAAGCTATTATGCAAAGGTGGTAACAGCTGACGGAATTGTAAATGAATATGAAACTAAGAATAACCCTGAAAGCATGGTATGCTCGGTGGTACGCGTATCGTTTAAGGATGGCAAAGCAACGCTTTCAAGGACAAACGGCAATGATATGCCGTCAGGCACTGTCAGTGTATCGCGCGGTACAATAGGCAATATGAGAATGGCGGACGATATTAAAATACTTGACACCTCAGGTGTTTACTTTGATGATGCGCCGGGTTATTTCAGAATTTATCCGCAGAGAATTGACGGTGTGAAGTTAAGCTCATCTAATGTCAGGTATTACTCTAAAAATTCCGCAGGAGAGATTGACGAGCTGATATTGTCAGATGTCACAGGCGACACATATACCTACGGACTGATAATACGCGGTGAGAACGGCAGCTATACCATTGACACTGACGGAACGCAGCAGATATATATGACAGGTTTCGGTACGACTGCGCGCGGACCGCACAGGCTGAAAATATATAAAGGCGAAGTGAAATCAATGGTAGGGCTTGTACAGCATCAGCAGCGTATAAGTGAGCTTACAAGAACCGAAGCGACAATCGGAACGCAGAAATATCTTTTAAGCGATAAGGTTATTGTATATAAGAAGACGGACACATATATGAAAATACCGCTTGACGAGGCTATAAACGGTAATTATAAGCTTACAGCTTATTACGACAAGTCGCAGTCCTCAGGCGGCAGAATAAGAATTATTATAGCACAGTAGCTTGAGAAATCTCTCTCCAAAACAGGGGAGAGATTTTTTTATAAATTATTAAATATTCATAAAATTTATACGGCGGATATTGACATGTTATGCCGATTTTAATATAATATACTCGAAAAGAGATTGCTTTTGAAAGGGGTGGCGGATATGAATATGTGCAGATATTTTTTGTGCTTCGCTGTATTCAGCTTTATTGGCTGGCTGTATGAATCGCTGTATTATACAATCCAGCAGAAAAAACGTATAAACAGCGGTTTTTTAAGTACGTGTTTCTGTCCTATATACGGAATTGGTTCACTGCTTGATTTAATACTGCTCGGACGTATTGAAAATCCGCTGCTGCTGTTTTTTGCAGGTATGGTTGTAACATGCGCGCTTGAATATTTTGTGTCATGGCTTTTAGAGGAGCTGTTTCATCAGCGCTGGTGGGATTACACGAACTGGCCTTTTAATATAAACGGGCGCGTATGTCTGTTTGGCGCAATAGCCTTTGGCATACTTACGGTAGCGCTGATTAAGGTTATAGCGCCAGTTACAATGGAGTTTATCGGCAATATGGGAACAATACCGATTTATATAATGACGGCTGCAGTAGCGTTTGTAATGCTTGCCGATACGGTTAATTCCGTAAAGAATATTGACAGCGATAAACTGTGGTATGTTGATAAGCAGACAGAACTGTTTGCGGGTACGGAGAACGGAAGATATGGAGAACTTGTAAAAAAACTTAAAGATACGCTTAGAAAATAAAAAGTTGCTGCATTTGCAGCAACTTTTTAAAAATTCAGATATCTGCCAAGTACATTGTCCTTAATTTCAGAAACACTGGTTTCTGTTATTTTCTTTCTTACAGAAAGCACTGCTGAAGGAGTAACGGACAGTTCGTCAATGCCCATAGCAAGAAAGAGTTCAATAAGCTCCTCGTCTGAGGAAGCTTCTCCGCAGATACCTACCCATGTATTGTTTTTATGAGCGTTTTTGATTACTGTATCAATCAGACGAAGCACCGAAATATGACGTATATCATAAAATTCACCAATATCGGGATTTTGTCTGTCAGCGGCGAGTGTATATTGAGTCAGGTCATTTGTGCCGATAGAGAAAAAGTCAAGATGTTTTGATAATATATCGCTTATAACCGCCGCAGACGGTGTTTCAATCATACAGCCCAGTTCAATATTATCGGAAAATTCAACTTTCTCTGCCGTAAGCTCTTTTTTGACTTCATCAATAATTTCTAAAATTTTTAAAACTTCCCATTCTGAGGCAATCATCGGAAACATAATTGCCAGTCTGCCGAATACCGAAGCGCGGTACAGTGCGCGAAGCTGTGTTTTAAAAATGTCTTTTTGCCGAATACAGATGCGCACTGCGCGTATACCAAGCGCGGGGTTTCCCTCCTGCGGCATATGAAAATATGCCGCGTTTTTGTCTGCTCCTATATCAAGTGTGCGTATGACAACGCGCTTTCCCTGCATTCGGGAAAGAACCTCCTTATATGCTCCGAACTGTGTTTCCTCTGAAGGATAGTTCACATTTTCAAGATATAAAAATTCGCTTCTGAAAAGGCCTATGCCCTCAGCATCATTTTTAATCACACTTTCAATATCAAGTACATTTGTAATATTGGCGCAAAGCTCAATTTGATATCCGTCTTTTGTAATGCTTTTCAGTCCTTTAAGACACTCCAGAGCTTTTGCCCTGTTTTCTATATCTTTTTTCTTTTCAGTCATTTTTTTGACTGTCGCTTCGTCGGGGTCAATATAAAGAATACCTTCAGAACCGTCAATAATTGCCTGCTTGCCGTGAAAATCTTTGTTGAGTACGCCTTTAGCGCCTATTACAGCAGGGATATTCATCATTCTTGCAAGAATAGAGGTGTGTGAATTTGTTGCGCCGCTTTCGGTAACAAACGCAAGTATTTTCGATTTGTCAAATTGTACCGTTTCGCTCGGTACGAGGTCATCAGCTACAACAATAACAGGCTTGTCGGAGATGATGGCGCCGTTGTCCCTGCCGGAGAGTATTTTTATAAGACGTTCGGATACGTCCTTTACATCTGCACTTCTTTCGCGCATGTATGAATCGTCCATAGCGCGGAACATCTGAACAAAATTATCGCATGTCTGCCCGACTGCGGTTTCTGCGTTAATGAGCTGATCAGTGATTATATTCTTTATAGCTTCAATATAGTCAAGGTCTTCAAGCATCATCTGATGTATCTGAAAAATCATCGCGTTAGCTTCGCCGACTTCGTTTATTGCTTTGCGGTAGAGCGTACCAAGCTCGTCAATTGCCTGCTTGCGCGCAGCCTCAAAACGGGCTATCTCGTCATCACTGCTTTCTATGTGATGACGCTTTATAGTGCTTTCCTCACGGCTGAAAACAAACACAGGACCAAAAGAAACACCTGAGCATACAGACCGCCCGGAAACAGTAATCATAGGTAAACTCCTCCTTTTAAAACTTAAAAATCAAACTTATAATTTTAATACACATCTTTATATATTATATAATATTTTTATTAAAAAGAAAAGGCTTTTTTTAAATTTTGTACTGTATTTTTACAAGTTATGAATAAATTGAAAAATAAGCAGGTAAAGTTTGTCTAAAATATTGAATAAAGGTAAAAAGTGTGATAAAATTTAAATATATTTAATAAACAGGAGAATATAACTATGGATAAAAAAGAATTTGCGCTTTTACAGCATGAGAAATGGCAGGGGAAAATTGAGGTAGTTTCGAGGGCGAGTGTACGTGACAGAGATGAGCTTTCGGTTGCATATACACCGGGAGTAGCGGAACCTTGTATTGAGATTTCAAAGGATACGGACTTGTCATATAAATATACACGCAGGTCAAATCTTGTAGCGGTAATAACGGACGGAACTGCGGTTCTTGGCTTGGGAGATATAGGTCCTGAAGCAGGTATGCCGGTAATGGAGGGTAAATGCGCGCTGTTTAAGACATTTGCGGATGTTGACGCGTTTCCTCTGTGTGTACGGTCAAAGGATGTTGACGAAATTGTAAACTGCGTGAAGCTTATTGCCGGTTCGTTCGGAGGTATTAACCTTGAAGATATTTCAGCTCCGCGCTGCATTGAGATAGAACGCAGATTAAAAGAGGAATGTGATATTCCGGTATTCCATGACGACCAGCACGGAACGGCTGTTGTGGTTCTGGCTTCGGTATTGAATGCGTTAAAGGTTGTAAGAAAGAATATAACTGAGATTAAGGCAGTTGTAAACGGAGCAGGGTCGGCAGGTATGGCTATTACAAGGCTTCTTGTTTCACGCGGTCTTAAAAATGTGATTATGTGTGATAAATTCGGTTCGCTTTATCGTGGAAACAGTAATATGAATGACGAGCAGGCGAAGCTCGCAGAGCTTACAAATCCGGATAATCTTGACGTAACTCTGGACAAAGCGATAGAAAATGCGGATTTGTTTATTGGAGTATCGGCTCCGAATATACTTACAGAGGAAATGGTTTCGAAAATGGCAGATAATCCTGTTGTATTTGCTATGGCAAATCCCGTACCGGAGATTATGCCCGATATTGCAAAAAAAGCGGGAGTAAAGGTAATCGGTACGGGCAGAAGCGACTTTCCGAACCAGATTAACAACGTGCTTGCGTTTCCGGGAATATTCAGAGGCGCGCTTGATGTAAGAGCAAGCGATATAAATGACGAGATGAAAATGGCGGCGGCGCAGGCGATTGCGGATATAATAAAGGACGATGAACTGAATGAGGAATATATAATACCTGACGCGTTTGACAAACGTGTTGCTGAAGATGTGGCAAAGGCAGTAGCAGAAGCGGCACGTAAAACGGGCGCAGCGAGGATATAGGAGGAAACGCAATGAGCAGCATAAAACTACACTGGCTTGACGGACGCGAAAAAGGCGGGTTTGTGACCTTTGGAGTTCCTTTTCGTCAGGGTGAAAAGACAGATGATATATGCCTGTATGATGATAATGGGAAACCAATACGCTTTGATGAAAAACCTATTGCATATTATCCTGACGGCAGTAAAAAATGGATTTCATATACCGCTGAAATTGATACTGATACGGTTGAACTCAGGAGCGGTGATAAGTCGGCAGATGTAACATGCGGAAATACCGTTAATGAAACTGCGGATGAAATTACTGTTAATAATACTGCATTTAAAGCAGTATTTCCGAAGTCGGGCAGAATATTTATGAAAACGCCGTATGCCGACGCGTCATTAAAGACTGTAAAGGAGCTGCGCGGTACGGAAAACGGTGTTGAAACCATACAAAGAATACCGTATTACGGAGAAGTCGGAGAAGTGTCGGTAGAGGAAAACGACAGACTGAAAACCACAATAAAAGTAACAGGTGCGCACAAAAATCACAGCGATGATTTTTTGAGGTATATAGTAAGATTTACATTGTATAATAATGAGCCGTCAGTGAAGATAACACATACATTTCTGTATGACGGACGTGAAGAGACCGACTTTATAAAGGGTGTGGGTATTGAGTTTACGCGTAAAATGGAGGGTGAGCTTTATAACCGCCGTATTAAAATTACAGGCGATTACGGCGTATTGCATGAGGCAGTACAGATTTTAAATCTGTGGCGTCCGCGTCTTGGACCGTCAATCGGAATACAACCGGTGCATTCACGTCAGATAGCAGGCGAAATGATTGATATTTCCGGGCTTACCGATTTGCGTAACGGAAATCCTGTTACGGCAGAGGAAATAGACAATGTTACAAAGTGGGATTGTTACCGCTTACAGCAAAATTCGCCCGACAGCTTTGAAGTCAAAAAACGCACTCAAAATGAGGAGTGTACGTTTATAAAAGCGAATTGGGGAAAACGCTCAAAGGGTCTTATGTATATTGCAGATGAAAAAAGCGGTGTGTCGGTGTGTATACGCGATTTCTGGCAGAAGTATCCCACCTCGCTTTATGCTGAGGGTCTGAGCGGCGATACAGCTAAGCTTACAGCATGGATAGTGCCTCCGGATGCGGATGCGCAGGATATGCGTCATTATGATACTGTCGCTCATGACCAGACATATTATGAGGGATTTCCCGAGATAGGTTCATCGGCGTACGGTATTTCGAATACTAATGAAATGACTGTTTACATGTATGACAGTATTCCCGACGATGCTGAACTGATGAAACAGGCAGAGCGTGTTCAAAGACCGCCTGTGCTTGTAGCTGACCCTGAATATTATCATGAAACGAAGGTTATGGGCGAATGGAGTCTGCCTGAAAAAGATACGCCTCTTAAAAAATGGCTGGAAGAAGAACTGGATAAAGCGTTTGATTTTTATAAGAATGAAATTGAACAGCGTCACTGGTATGGGCTGTGGGACTATGGAGATATTATGCACACATATGATGCTCAGCGTCATTGTTGGAAGTATGATTTGGGCGGTTATGCATGGCAGAACACTGAGCTTGTGCCTACGCTGTGGCTGTGGTATTCATTCCTGCGTTCGGGACGCGACGATATATTTAATGTGGCGGAAGCTATGAGCCGTCACAGCGCGGACGTTGATATTTATCATTTCGGTGATTTAAAGGGACTTGGAAGCCGTCATAATGTAGTGCATTGGGGAGATGCCTGTAAAGAGCCGCGAATAGCAATGGCAGGACATCATAAAACCCTCTATTATATTTTGGGCGGAGATGCCCGTATCGGCGATGCTCTAAGTGACGTTAAAGATGCTGATTTCTCTTCTCTTAACATGGACCCTCTGAGGTATTTTTACAAAAAGGAAGAAATGAAAATGCCTACGCACGCGCGAAGCGGTCCGGACTGGTCTACGTATTGTTCAAATTGGTATACCGAATGGGAGCGGACAGGGAATACGTATTACAGGGATAAAATTTTAACGGGAATAAATGATTTAAAAAAAGCGCCTATGCGAATGATTTCCGGTTCTAATTTTGAGTATGACCCTGAAACGGGACATCTAGGATATATAGGCGAAAGCGCGGCAGGCGGCTCTCATCTGGCGGTATGTATGGGCGGACCTCAGACATGGATTGAACTTGAAAGCCTGCTTGGTGACAGTGAATTTAGGGATATGCTTATACAGTACGGTAAATTCTATTTCCTGCCTGTTGAGGAAAAACGAAGAATATCAGACGGTCTTATTAACGGAAGCGGTTTTGACTATCCGTATATGGCATCCGCACTGTGTGCTTATGCGGCGCGTGAAACAGGTGATGAAAAGCTTGCATATCAGGTATGGCAGGTACTTATACATTCGCTTGCGGGAAAGGACAAGAAGGATAATTTTGATATCAATCTTGTTAAAGATTATTTTAATACCCAAACACTGGAAGAACTATTTTGGGTAAGCACAAACTTCACCGCACAATGGTGTATGAATGTTATTATCGCTTTGGAATTTACCAAAGATATGATGAAAAGCGATAAAAATGACTATGAGTGGGAAGATTGGGTAAAGTAAATATAAGTTCAGAAAGGAGCGATTAAAAATGTTAAAAGGAAAAACGGCGGTTGTAACGGGCGGAACAAGAGGTATTGGTTTGGCTATTGTAAAAAAATATCTCGAAAACGGAGCAAATGTAGCTGTCGGAGGTTCAAGACAGGAAACGGTAGACAAGGCTCTGGCATCTCTTGTTGAATATAAGGACAGGGTTATGGGTATTTGTCCCGACCTCTGCAATCCGGAAGAGGTAACAAATGCATTTAATGCGGTTAAGAAAAAATTCGGCAATATTGACATCCTTGCGAATAATGCCGGTATTTCTTCTCGTACAAGTATTTACGAGTATACGGCGGAGGAATTTTCAAAGGTTATGGATATAAATGTCAAGGCCGTTTTTGTATGCTCTCAGGCGGCTGCAAAAATGATGAAGGAAAACGGCGGCGGAGTTATTATAAATACAAGCTCTATGGTAAGTAAGTACGGACAGCCGGCAGGCTGTGCATATCCTGCTTCAAAGTTTGCTGTGGACGGTCTGACGCAATCTTTATCAAGGGAGCTTGCAAAGGATAAAATTCGTGTAAATGCCGTTGCGCCCGGCGTAACAAAAACGGATATGGTAGCTGCGCTTCCTGCCGATATGGTGGAAAGAATTTCATCAGGCATTCCGCTTGGACGTGTAGGCGAACCTGTTGATATTGCAAATGCCTATTTATATCTGGCAAGCGACCTTGCCGACTATGTAACGGGTGTTGTTCTCCGTGTAGATGGTATGGCTTCAGCATAATAAGAATTCAGTACGCCGCCTATCGCCGCATAAAAATTGTTTTGTGTGACGGTATGCGGCGCTTTTACTTATATAAAATCTGCGGAGGTTTAGCTTATGTGCGATAATACAATAAAGAATATAAAAAATACGTCCTCCTATGTGTCTGCTTCAGAAATCAGGACAGAGCCTCAAAGTCGGTTCGGAAAAAGTGAGAGAGTGGGTTTGGGTTATATTATGGGTATTGACCTGCCGCGTCTTGTATCGCCGTCATATGAGGTTCACGGACTTGTGCTGAAATATGAAAAAGATGACGACGCTGTTAAAAGCGGCTATAAAAAAGCGGGTGATATCGTACGGCGTTACGGCGGTTGGGAGGCGGAAGGCGCGTGTAAAACAGCCTCCGACAAACGCTATACGCTGGCAGGACAGCAGATGGGACACTGGCTTTCTGCGGCAGCCTGCTTTTATAACAGATTTAAAAATGAAAACAGCATTTTGCTTCCTTCCGCATCACTGAACGGATATAATACTTCTGAGTCAATGTTGTTTAAGGGAGATATAACAGTTACTCCTGAGGATATTCATAAAAAAATAGAGTATGTAACAGATAAGCTTGATGAATTGCAGAATACGGAAATACCATCATTCTGTAAAACGGCAGTCCATAAGGAATATATAGGCGGCTGTGATGAAATACCCTTTTTAAACTGCTTTGCAGGAAAGTGTGATTGGTGCGGCGTGTACTGGGTCCCGTGGTATAACATACATAAGGTGTATCAGGGACTTCTTGATGTATATGATTATGCCGAAAAGGAAACGTCATTGAAAGCGTATAATATACTGAAAAAACTTTGTGACTGGGCTGTGGATGGCATATCGAGACTTACCGATGCTAAGATGCAGGCAATACTTGAGATTGAACACGGAGGTATGAATGAGGTATTTGCCGGTATGTATGAGATTACAGGCAATGAAGCGTACAGAAAAGCAGCGGAAAGTTTTACTCATAATTCAGTAATTAACCCGCTTAAACATAATGATATTGACACTCTGTCAGGCATGCATGCAAATACTCAAATTCCGAAATTTATCGGAGCGGCAAAGCTGTATGAGCAGGATAGAGAAGCATACGCGGATTATCGTACGGCCTGTGAAAACTTTTGGTATAACGTAAATTATGACCGCTGTTATGCTATCGGCGGAAATTCTTTAAACGAGCATTTCCAAATATCAGGTACTGAGGAACTGGGAGTAAAAACATGCGAAAGCTGTAATACATATAACATGATGCGTCTTACCGAGCATTTGTTTGAATGGGAACATAAAAGCGAATATATGGACTGGTATGAACGGGCGCTGTATAATCATGTACTCGGACAGCAGGAACCCGAAACGGGTGCAAAAATGTACTTTGTGTCTATGGTACAGGGTACTCACAGGATTTATGAACAGAAATATAATTCGTGGTGGTGCTGCACGGGAACAGGTATGGAAAATCCTGCGCGTTATACAAAAGCGGCATGTTTTGAGGATAATGATGATTTGTATATAAATTTATATATTGCCGGAATATATAAATTGAATAAGAAAGATTTGGTATTCAATGTTGAAACCGCATACCCGTATTCGCAAAATATAAAAATAACGGTTTCAGGCGGAAACGATACTGTAAGGGTTAGGCTTCGCGCTCCGAAATGGGTATCGGGTGAAATGACGGTTTACTTAAACAGTGTAAAAGCGGCTGTTTCTAATGGTGCAGAGTATGTAACAATTGAAAATGTAGGTTCAGGGGATGTTATTAAAATTAACATACCAATGGAAATTGGTATTTATAAGTCGAGGGATAATCAGAAAATAGCATATGAGTACGGTCCGCTGGTATTGGCAGCCAGACTTGACGGTATGATTAAGCCTGAATTTGAGTATATCTGGGAGGAAAGAAATACGGCGTGTCAGCAGGTGGTATATCCGGTGCTTAAAACGTCTGACGGTAAGGGTAAAAACACCTCTGATGACCTGACGTCATATATTACTCAAAGCAAAGACGGCAGGCTTGAATTTATCCTTGCTGCGGACAGAAATTCAACAGGAAGGGAAATTTGCCTTGTTCCGTTCGCGGATATTGTTCATGAGTATCATAATATATATTTTGACTTGGATACAGAAATTGACGAATATGAAATCAATCTGAGCAGAGTACAGCTTGATTGCGTGGAGCCTGACGGACAGCAGTCAGAACTGTGTCATGGCATGATACAAAGTCCGGAAGATAAAACAGAGTTCAGAAACATGTCGGTGCAGGGAATTGATAGTAACGGACAGTACCGCTTTGCATACGTAAAAACCGGTTTTTTCATGTATAACATGCTGATTGACAAGACAGCGGATAAGAATTATTTAATGCTGAGATATTTTGACGGAGATAATATTGTTACTTACGGCGGAAAAAGCTATAATGTAGAGTTCAGAATTTTTGCAGACGATACAGAATTGGAGTGTATAAAGCTTACGGACGGCAATGGCAGATTTGTTGATAAGCTGATTGAAATTCCGTATGAGATTACAGAAGCAAGTACTGATATTGATATGTCGACGGGGTATAATACAGTTAAGATTAAGTTTGTGCCGTATGATGATATGAGTGCAACTGTTCCATACAGAAAATTGTATACTGTTACGGATAATCCTGCAATTTTGAGCGGTATAAAAAAATAAGGCGAATATTTACATTGAGAGGTTTTTATGTTATAATAGCTTCACAACGTAACGAAAGGACTGACATAATTATGATGACAAGAGAAAAATTTGAGAAATATCCTATGATTTCACCTGAGGAAACTGAACAGGCGCTAAAAAAAGCTGTTGAGCTTACGGAAGTTAATGTAAAGGAATTTTATGATTGCTTTCCGGGTGCAAACAGTGAAAATAATTTTTACAGTGAGTTTGAAAATACCGACTGGACAGAAGGCTTCTGGACAGGAGAATTGTGGCTGGCATATGAAAAAAGCCAAAATGACGTTTTAAAGGACGCGGCGCTGAAACAGGTCGATAAGTTTCTTTACAGAATAGAAAATCATATAAAGACAGATCACCATGACATGGGCTTTTTGTACAGTCCGTCGTGTGTTGCCGCGTATAAGCTTACGGGAAGCGAAGCAGGCAAAAAAGCCGCTGTTCTTGCCGCAGATAATCTTTTGGGCAGATTTCATGAAAAGGGAGAATTTTTTCAGGCATGGGGTGAAATGGGCGCGCCTGATAATTACCGTCTTATCATAGACTGTCTTATGAATATGCCGCTTCTGTTCTGGGCAAGCGAGGTTACAGGCGATGCAAAATATCGGGAGAAGGCGGAAAGGCATATAAAAACAGCAATGAAAAATATAATACGTCCCGATAACTCAACATATCATACATATTTTTTTGATACAGAAACAGGTATGCCTAAAAAGGGTGTTACATGTCAGGGCAATCGTGACGGTTCAGCATGGTCACGAGGTCAGGCATGGGGCATATACGGCAGCGCGGTTGCGTATTCAAAGCTGGGAAATGCCGAATATATAGATATATTCAGACGTGTTACGGATTATTTTATAGAGCATCTTCCGGATGACCTTGTACCGTACTGGGATTTTGATTTTGATACCGGAAGTGACGAACCGCGTGATTCTTCGGCAGGAGTGATTGCCGCATGCGGTATGCTTGAAATGTCAAAGTATCTTGATGATGCTGAGGCTGAATATTATACAAATGCTGCAATGCGTATTATGAAAGCCCATGTTGATTTGTGCGCGGTACAAAGTACAGAACAGTCAAACGGTCTTTTACTGCACGGAACTTATGCGCGCAAAACGCCTACAAATACATGTACCAACGGCGGTGTGGACGAATGTAATACATGGGGTGATTATTTTTATCTTGAAGCGCTTACGCGTCTTACAACAGACTGGAAGCTGTATTGGTAAATTGCCGAAAATTATTTGATGTTTTGTGAAGTAATGTTATCCGTATAACTGAGTATAATAAACACGTAATTATTATACAGGAAGTTATGGAGGATAATATGAAAAAGTCAATATGGACAGACAGTGTGGAAATGCCGCAGTTCGACAGTTTAAAAGGTGACAGAAAGACAGATGTTCTGATTATAGGCGGAGGCTTATGCGGATTATTATGCGCATATTTTTTACAGCAGGCAGGAATAGATTATATTTTGACTGAAGGCGGCAGAATAGCCAAAGGGATTACCAAGAATACAACGGCTAAAATAACCTTTTTGCATGGGTTAATATATTCAAAATTGATTGACGGCGCAGGCAAAGACAGTGCGCAAATGTATCTTAATGCAAATAAAAGTGCGTTAGAGGAATATGAAAAACTGTGCAGTAGTATAGATTGTGATTTTGAGAAAAAAAGCGCGTACACATATTCAATAAAAAACAGGCAAAAGATAGAAAATGAGGTTCATGCGTTGCACAGACTGGGAATAGACGCTGAATTTAGCAATACTTCTCAGCTTCCGTTTGAAATTGCGGGCGCGGTAGGAGTTCATAATCAGGCGCAGTTTAATCCTTTGAAATTTATTGCGGAAATTTCCAAAGGATTGAATATATATGAAAATACATTTATACGTGATATAACTCCGCATACGGCTATCGCGGAAAATGGTAAAATAACTGCTGACAAGATAATTATAGCGACACATTTCCCGTTTATAAATAAGCACGGAAGTTATTTTCTGAAACTGTATCAGCATCGTTCGTATGTGGCGGCATTTGAAAACGCTCATGAGCTTGACGGAATGTATGTTGATGAAAATGATAAGGGCATGTCTTTTCGCTCCTATAAAAATTTGCTTTTTATCGGCGGAGGCGGACACAGAACAGGAAAGAACGGCGGAAATTGGAATGAAATATATAATTTTGTGAAAAAGTATTATCCTGACGCAAAGGAAAAGTATTCGTGGGCGGCTCAGGATTGTATGAGTCTTGACAAAATTCCGTATATAGGTTTGTATTCAAAAAGAACGCCTGATATGTATGTTGCGTCAGGTTTTAATAAATGGGGAATAACTTCGTCTATGGCGGCAGCTGTAATTCTGACGGATATGATGCGAGGCAAGAGAAATGAGTTTGCCGAAGTATTTTCACCGCAGCGTAGTATACTAAAACCGCAGCTTGCAGTAAACGGCTTTGAGGCGACAATGAATTTATTAACGCCTACTGCGAAAAGATGTCCGCATTTAGGCTGTGCGCTTAAATGGAACAGGGCAGAGCATACGTGGGATTGCCCTTGTCATGGCTCGCGGTTTGAAGAAAACGGCAAGCTGATAGATAATCCGTCCACAGGTAATGCAAGAATTGACAAATAAAACAAATAACGCCTGCAAATCAGGCGTTATTTTATTGCTATAAAACTATTCAGCAGGCATGTTTACTGACAACCATTCGGTAATTTGCGTATCTGATGTTGATGCGCTTCCTCTCATTCCGTCTTTCACGTCAGCATTTGGACAAATACTTCTGATTGAAGATACGGAAGCATCAATGCCGCTTCCGCCGCTTGTGCAGAAAGGCATAATTGTTTTACCTGATAAATCATATGTTTCAAGGAAAGTGTTAATGATTTTAGGCATCGTACCCCACCAAATCGGATATCCAATAAAAACAGTGTCGTAATTACTTATATTGGCTGAAACAGGCTCAAATTCAGGTCTTGCACTATCGTCCTGCTGCTCACTGTTGGCGCGGCAATCACTGTTGTAGTTTAAATCTTCGCTTGTATACGGGACTCTGGGCATAATCTCATATATGTCTGAGTTTGTTGCTTCTGCAATTTTTTCAGCTAAAACCTTTGTTGTACCGGTCGCAGAGAAATATATAACCAGACTGTCAGAACTGTCTGATATAGGCGGCGTTGAAGGGAGAGGAGTTTCTGTTGGCCGAGTGATTTTTGTAATTGTTGTTTTCTGCTCCGACTGGTCTCAGCTCACATTGAATTTAAAGCTTTCAGCAATAAAACGTATGGGAAGCATTGTGCGTTCATTTATAATTGCCGGAGCTGTATCAAGAATTTGCGCTGTACCGTTTAAGTATGCGGTGTTATCGTCAATAACAAGCTTTATTTCATATTCATTGTAACTGAGCGTTACTGTTTTGGTATCACCGTTCCATTGAACAGTTCCGCCCATTTCCTCTGCTACTGCACGTACAGGAAGCAATGTTCTGTTGTTAACAATTACCGGAGCTGTTCCGTCCTCGTCAATTGGCTTTTCGGTTCCGTTTACTGTCATATTCGGATTGTTTATCTGCAATATGATTTCCGTATTATTTGTATCGGAATTGGTGTTGTCTGCTGCGCAGCCGGTAAGTGTAAGACCGAACAGCATAATAATTGATAAAAAAATTGATATTGTTTTCTTCATTTTAAGGTCCTCCTTATAATTTTGATTAACGTAATTTTATAAGCTGTTTTTCTGCCCAATCGGCAAGCTCAGTTTCTGATATGTCTGCGGAAAACCGTTGCCCTTCAGATACTTTGGCATTCGGAGCGAGCGCTGACATGTTTTGACCGGAACGGCCTATTCCGCTTCCGCCTGATGTTGCAAACGGAATAACTATTTTTCCGTTAAAGTCATATGATTCTATAAAGGTATCAATGATAGATGGCTCTCTATACCACCATACGGGAAAACCGACAAAAACCGCATCATACTGAGTCATATTTTCTGCTTTAGAATGAATTGCAGGACGGCAGTGAATGTCGTTCATTTCAACTGAGCTTCTGCTGTTTTTGTTTCGCCAGTCAAGGTCGGCAGAGCTATAAGGAATTTCAGGATGAATTTCAAATAAATCGGCTCCTATTCCTTTTGCAAGTCTTTGAGCGACTGATTTGGTTATTCCGCTTGCGCTGAAATACGCAACTAATAATTTACTCATGTTAAACCCTCCTAAATAATTAAATTGACTATTATATTTGAATGTATTATAATAAGTATAAGTTAAATATACACCTTAAAGTTGACTTTAAGTCAATTGGCAATTTTAACAAAAAAATAAAAAAATTTAGGTGATAATTATGCTTTATACGGTTGGTGAAATGGCAAAAGTATTAAATGTACCGGCATCTACGCTGCGTTATTATGATAAGGAAGGTATTCTTCCGTTTGTTGAACGTTCAAGCGGCGGTATACGAATGTTTACAGATAAGGATTATGAATGGTTAAAGGTAGTTGAGTGTCTGAAAAAATCAGGGTTGTCTATTAAAGATATAAAAGCTTTTATAGAGATGATAGAACGCGGAGACGATTCGCTGACTGAACGGCTTAAATTATTTAGGTCAAGGAGAGAGGCTGTGCAAAAACAGATGTCGGATATGCAGGACACTCTTGATTATTTAGAATTTAAGTGTTGGTATTATGAACAATCCATAAAAGACGGTACAGAGAAGAGGATGCGCGCGATACCGGTTGACGAGCTTCCTCAAAAGTATAAAAATATTAAGAAAAAAATGAATAATATTGTGTAAGGCATAAAAGTATGTTTTAATGTGTATGAATTTTAGAAAGACGGTTGTCCGTCTTTTTTCATTTGTGATTATTATAGAACTGTTTATGTATATATTGCATATTATATCTTAGGTGTTTATTCACTTATAAACTGTATAGCGGTATCAATGGAAAATATATCGCCAATCAGAGGAAAATTAAATTTTATGAGGAGATGTTTTTATGGACAATAAATTTGAAGCGGTAAAAGAGTGTACACCTAATCAGGTCGGATGCCCGACTACAAGTTATCAGGATGTAAATGTATGTATTCCTGTTACTATCAAAGCATTCGGTGAGATTGGCAATGTAAAAACACAGTGCTTGGGAAAAGCTGTTGTTGCATCGGGCTGTGACACTTGTAAAGGTAAATGTGATGACGTATGTAAATTTACTGTAAGTCAAAGACTTCGAGTTGAAGTGCCTATTATCTTTGGTGCAAGGGTAGAGGGCAGTGACGCTATGATAGATTGCGGCTGTGCTGAAAATGCTGATGAGTGCGATACACCCTGCGATTGTGAGCAGAGGTCATTTTTTTGAAGAAATAAAACAGCCGCCTGTACCGACAGGTAATCGGTCGAGGAAAACAGCTTTAACAGATTTTTGGAATCGTCTTTTCTTGTAATGAAAGGACAAATAAAAGCCGAGCATAATCAATAATGATTATGCTCGGTGATTTTTTTGTTTACGCTGTATTCAATACAGAGTATACTTCGACATCGGACGGTATTCATTTTGCTATCGAAGGATATGAATGAATAAGTCAATAATGAGAATAACGCTTAATCAAGCGTTATTTTTATGCGCGTGTTCTCATAAAAATATATTATATATATTTCTTGGGGAGGTTTTTTTATGATATTGACTAGAAAACACCTTACAGTAATGGCGGTGGCTATTGCTGTGATTGGAGTGTTTATAGGTGTAAGACAGTATGAAATACGTCAGACAATTGCAGATAATGACCTGAAAATAATTCTTGATGCGGGTCATCGTGCGTATGCGTAATGCTTTAAAATGCGAAAAACGTCGGTTTTAAGCCTTTTTGCACCGCCATCGACGCAGGGTAGGGGCGCTGAAATGTGAGTGAAATTACAGAAAAATAGAAGTAAACCGCTTTTGTATGAAAAATGGCTTGTCCCACTGTGGGACAAGCTGTGCAAGTCATCAATCATTTTGATTGATGACTTGCGTGATTTTAATTCTGGAAAGCTTAAACATAAGTCTTCCCAAAGCATATTTTTGTAAATTCAAATATTCCTGCTCTAATACCTTTTCTCCATAATTTAATATTTCCATTTCGCCGCTTGTTCCCGTTATAAAAATACCTGAAGAAGTGAAGCCGTTTTTCATATAGAATTTTCTACGCGCCAAACGCTGTTCTTTATTTGGCGCATTATCATCAATACGTTCAATTAAAAGCACAATTTTTTTATCGGAGAATTGCCTGCATACTTCATTTAAAAGTTTACTGCCTGTACCCCTGCTCCGTATTTTGTTTGAAACGGCAAGATAATCTACCATAACTGTATTTTTAAAAGGAATAAGCATAGCGAAGCCTTGTAAAACACCGTTGTCTATTGATGTTATAATATTTGCCTTTCCTGTTTTGACAGAGCGCTTTACAGTAAAAAAAGGTTTCCTTTCAGATTTCGGAAAAGCTTCAAGATATATTTTCTTAATTTCTTTCCATTGATTTTTATTTGGTTTAATAATGCTCATAATTTTTCTCCTTACTTGCAATTTATTTTATCATATGATATTATAAACTATACAGTAACTGTAATGTCAAGGAGAAAATTTAAAATGGATAAAAAAAATAAATTGCTTACAATCGGTCAGTTTGCATCATTGCACGGAATTAATAAAAAAACACTTATGTGGTATGATGAAATTGACTTATTTAAGCCTGCTGTTGTTAATTCAGAAAACGGATACCGTTATTATAATTATCATCAAAGTTCAGTATTGGAAACAATATTGCTGCTGCGCGAATTGGGAGTGTCCATAAATGAAATTCAAGAGTTTATGAAAAATCGTTCGGCGCAGGCATTTAAAGAGATATTAGATGAAAAAATATCGGAATTGGATAACAATATCACTCACCTCAACGCTATCAGAAAAACCTTATGTAACTACCATAAAAATATGACCACCCTGATAAATATGGATTTATCAGAAATAAGCATTATAGAAAAAGACGAGCGTTATTTGATAACAATAGATATTGACAGAGAAATATCCTTTGATAAAGAAACTGAAATTGTTACTAATGAAACAAAAAAATATAATCTTCAACGGCTTCATGACGCTGTTTACGGCACAATGATTCCTACCGAAAGCCTGTATAGCGGAGAGTTCGATAATTATTCAAAGCTTTTTATTGAAATGCCATTTCCGGTAAATAGAACCGACCTGCATATACAACCACAAGGGAAATATTTAAGAGCCTTTTATAAAGGCGATTGGAATAAAATATCCTCTCGGTATAAAGAAATTTTGACTTATGCAAAAGAACATAATATTGATTTTTCAGGCTTTTCCTACGAAATGGGGATTAACGAAAATGTAGTCGACAACATAGATGATTATATTATTCAGATAGAGATACCAATACGGGGATAAATAATAAGCGGGAATGACCGGAAAGCCATTCCCGTTTATTATTTTAATGGATTTCTTTTGCAATACTTCTGAAAAATTCTACATGCTTAAGCTCATAATCATCATCCATAAAATCAGGGTCGGCACTTGTTTTTACAATAATCACGCGCTCTGTCGGATTAACATATATCCACTGCCCGTATACGCCGATAGCCATAAATTCTCCGCTGTTTTCATCGGGTACCCACCACTGATAACCATAGCCTATGGCATTATACGCGTCATGATTTGCTCCGGGCTTAGAATATTCTTCGCTGACGTCCATGCTGTCGCGTACCCACTCCTTTGTAAGTATTTGTTTGTCTTCGTATTTTCCTTCATTAAGATATAGTCTTGCAAAACGTGCATAATCGCGGAGTGAAACGCTTAATCCGCCCATAGCCAATTCTTTACCGTTGTTTAAAGTCCAATACGCGCTATGCGCCGCACCGATTTGCGTCCATAATTTTTCTTCCATATATTCCCCAAGACTGTATCCGGTAGCATTTGTGATTATTTCTCCCAAAATTTCGGTGTTAATGCTTAGATACCGGCGGTAGGTATATGGTTCTTCCTGTGTGCCATATTTAGAAATCACCTTCATTGCGGGAATACCCATCAATGTACGCATTGAAAAGCCGCTCATATCTCTATCCTCGTCAAAATCAATGCCTGACGCCATTTTAAGACAGGCTTTTATGGGTATGTTTTCTAACGCGGTTCCTTTAAATTCGGGAATATATTTTCCGATTGGGTCATCAATGCTGTCAATATATCCTTCTGAAACAGCAATTCCCATTAAAGCTGACACAAAGGATTTTCCCATTGAATTAGATGAAAATAATGTATTTTCATCACCGCCGAGGAAGTATTTTTCGTATTTGATAACATCATCTTCAATTACGAGCAATGCCGATGTTCTAGTATCTTCAATAAATTCTTCAGATGAATAAAAGATATTTTTAAACGTAAATCCTTTTGACAATTCGATATTATTCGCTTTTTCAAATTGAAAAACATCGT